>DASTNU010000803.1:0-3624 GCA_035720605.1 Longimicrobium sp.
CGAGGCCGGCGCGTACACCCTCTGGCTGGGCTCGGACGACGTGACGGAGATGACCAGCATCGGCGGGGTGGACCTGTATCCCGGCGTGCTGGACCGGCTGCGCGAGATCCGCGACCTGCGCGGCCACCCGTTCGGCTTCTACCAGCGGCTGGGCTTCGAGCTCATCGGCGTGATGCCCGACGCGAACGGCCCCGGCAAGCCCGACATCCTGATGGCGATGCGGCTGCGGGAGCGATGACCGGAGCCGCCCGCTTCCCGGGGGAAGGCGGACGGCTCTGGTTACCGTTGGCCAGCGCGGCCGACGACTCAGTCGCAGTTGTCGCCGCAGGTGTCCACGTCGGGGTCGCTGGTGGGGTCGGTCTTGCAGGTCTCGAAGCAGGCCGTGCCCTGCCCGACGCGCAGGAGGCCCGCGTCGCCGGCGACGTCGAAGCTCTCGACGGTGAGCTTGCCGAGGTCCAGCGAGGTCTTCTTCATGATGGCTCCTCTGGGGGATGGAAGATGTTCGCCCGCGTCAGTCGACGCAGGTCTGCGCGACGCCGGTGTTGAAGCACATGTCGATGCAGGAGTTGCCGCAGGTGTTCCAGTGGTAGTCCGTCTCCTGGCAGTGCTGGCTGGCCGGCTCGCAGCACCCGCTGGGCACCATGTCGCTGACGAACGAGTTCGCGTGGACGGTGCCTCCTGCGCCGCCGCCCTCGTCGCGCGGCGCGAACGACTCCACGTGCAGCATCTCGGGATCCAGCCTGAGCTTCCTCATCTCGGTCCTCGCGGGTGGGTGGTGAGACGACGGGGAGCAAGCGGGTGAATGATGGCATCCATCGAGCAAAAATGCAAAATCGTGCGTAAACTGTTCGTGGCGAGAGGCGGATGAGCGGCCTTCGCTTTCGCCGGCCGGGCGCGACGGCGGTGCTCACCGGCATCGTCCTCGTCGTCCTGCTCTGGCTCGTCCTGTATCCCAACCTGTTCGTGCTGGCGGACAGCGTGCTGGACGGCGGGCGCTTCACCACGGAGCACTACGCGCGCTTCCTGGAGAGCCGCAGCGAGCGCGAAGCGCTGTGGAACAGCGTGTGGATCTCGCTGGCCAGCGTGGTGCTGTCCGCCGCGATCGGCGTTCCGCTCGCCTTCCTCTTCGCGAAGCACGACTTTCCCGGCCGTGGCGTGCTGGGCGCGCTGGCGGCGATGCCGGTGCTGCTGCCGCCGCTCGTCGGCACCATCTCCTTTCTCTTCCTCTACGGGGAGAGCGGGTTCCTGACGCGCGGCGTGCAGGAGCTGCTGGGGCTGCGGCAGGCGCCGTGGCGGCTGTCGGGCGCGTGGGCGGTGCTGCTGGTGCACGCGTACACCATGTACGTCTACTTCTACCTCTTCACCTCCGCCGGGCTGGCGCGGCTGGACGCCGGCTACGCGGAAGCCGCCGCCGCGCTGGGGGCGGGGCGGTGGACCACGCTGCGGCGGGTGACGCTGCCCATGCTGGCGCCGGCGCTGGGCGGCGCGGCGCTGCTGGTGTTCATGACGTCGATGGCCTCGTTCAGTGCGCCGTACGTCTTCGGCGGCGGATTCCGCGTGCTGACGACGCAGCTGTACAACAGCAAGCTGAACGGCGAGGACGGGCTGGTGGCGGTGGAGGCGGTGGTGCTGGCCGCGGCGTCCATGCTCTTCCTCGTCCTGCTGCAGCGCTACGAATCGCGGCGCGAGTACACGGGCGCGGGCAAGGGGCTGGGCGCGGGGCGGCGGGAGAGCGGCGGTCGGGGATGGCTCGTTGGATTGGGAGCGGCGGCGTTCGTCGGGTTCCTGCTGCTGCCGCACCTGACCGTGCTGCTGGTCTCCTTCGTCCCGGAGGGGACGTGGACCATCCAGGCGTTCCCGCCGGAGTACTCCACGGAGAACTACGGTCGCATCTTCTCCGATTCGCAGCGGCTGGTGCCCGTGCTCAACTCGCTGCGCATGGCCACGGTCGCGACGGTCGCGAACGTGGTGTTCGCGTACGCGGCGGCGTGGCTGCTCTCGCGGCGGCGGGTGCGGGCGAAGGGGCTGATCGGCGCGCTGGTGGCGCTGCCGTGGGCGCTGCCGGGGACGGTGCTGGCCATCGCGCTGGCGTACACCTTCAACGTCAACCAGCCGCTGGCCGGGCGATTCGTGCTGGTGGGGACGTTCGCCATCCTGCCGCTGGCGTACTTCATCCGCAACATCCCGCTGGTCACCCGCGCCGCGCTGGCCAGCTTTCGCCAGCTGGACCCGTCGCTGGAAGAGGCGGCCGCGTCGCTGGGCGCTTCGCGGTGGACGGCGGCGCGGCGGGTGGTGCTGCCGCTGGTGCTTCCCGGGCTGGCGGCGGGGGCGCTGCTGGCGTTCGTGACCGCGCTGGGCGAGTTCGTCGCCTCCATCCTGCTCTACACGCACCGCACACGGCCGATCTCCGTGGAGATGCTGTCGCAGCTGCGCGGCTTCGACTTCGGCGGCGCGGCGGCGTACGGGGTGATCCTGATCGTCCTCGTCGCGCTGGTGTTCGCGTCCGGGTACCGGAACGTGGGGGGGACGGGGTGAAGGGGTGACGGGGTGACAGGGTGATGGGGTGATGGGTTGATGGGAGCCTCCGCGCCGAAGTGGCCAGCCCCTCGCCCCTGAGCGGCTGAAGCCGCCGCAACGACGGCGGAAAGCCCCGCAAAACTGCGCGGGGCTTCACCTGCATCAACGGCAACTGCCTGGCAGCGGGAATCCCTCAGCGGCGCCGCGCGGCCTGCGCGATCCCGACCCACTCGTCCAGCGGCGTACTGGCGACCACGGCGGCGATGGCGTCCAGCGCCAGGTCGTCCGCGCGTTGAAAGCGGATGCAGGCCTTGCCCATGTCCAGCCTCTTCCCCGCGGCGCGGAAACCCTCCCGCAGCGTCTCGGCACGGGGTCCGTACGCGTTCATCAGATGCAGGGTCAGGTAGTTCTTCTGCGCGGCGAGGGCGGCGTACCAGAGGGGATACCCATTGTACGTATCGGAATACCGCTGCAGCGGCACCTGGTAGACGATCATTCCCTTGCTGAGCGCCTCTTCGAAGCCGGAGGGCAGGTGCCGTCGCACGGTCTCGCGCACGCGCTCCAGCTCCGCCCGCCGCTCGGCGGGCAGCTCTTCGAGGAATGAGGCGACGGCCGGGGAAGCGGATGGTGGCATGATGCGGCTCCGTGCGTGCGGCGGGGACTCTCCGGGTCCGGAATTCCAAGTTTCAGGACACGGCTCCGGCACGCAAGATTCTCGTGCGGACCTGCCGCCGGGACCCTCCGCCCGCGCCGCCGTCCGTAAGTCCCGGGCTGCCGTGAAAGGGACAGCGTCCATGGCGCGGTCCGTCTGATGCAGCACCTCCGGTTCGATGCACCTCCTTCATCCACCTCCCGCGGAGTGCGCCTGTGGCTCCTGCCTTCGTTCGATTCGCGGTTCTCGCCCTCCTCGCGGTCCCTGCAATTGCCGCCGCGCAGGCGGGGCGCGTCGCGGCGTCCGATCCGGCGAAGGCGCAGGCGCGGGATTCCCTGCAGGTGCTGGCGCGAGCCCGGAGCGCCCAGGCGGGGTTCGAGCGCTTTCGCTTTCAGCGCCTGCCGCGCACCCACCTCCGCGTGGGCGGCGGCGAGTGCGACGAGATCATCGGCCGC
>DASTNU010000804.1:0-2250 GCA_035720605.1 Longimicrobium sp.
AGCACCGCTGCGTGCAGGCGGCCGGAGCGGACGCGGTGAAGCGCATCGGCCACTCGGTGATCTGCGAGCCGTACGCGCGCGACGAGCGGCCGGGGGAGCCCACCATCGCCCTCGTCGGCCACTCCGACACGGTGAAGTGCGCGGAGAACCAGGCGTACGAGATCCGCGACGGCCGCGTCTACGGCTGCGGCGCGAGCGACATGAAGTCCGGCCTGGCGGTGATGCTCGCGCTCCTCGACCGCTGGCGAGAGCTGGAGCGCGGCCGCCCCGTCTGGATCTTCTACGACGCCGAGGAGGGGCCGGCGGAGGGGAACGGGCTGGGCCCCGTGCTGGACAGCGGCATCCTCCCCCCGCTGGACTTCGCCTTCATCCTGGAGCCCACCGACCGCGGGGTGCAGCCCGGGTGCATGGGCCTGCTGCACGCCACCGTCACCATCCGTGGCACCCGCGCGCACAGCGCCCGCCCCTGGCAGGGCGAGAACGCGATCTACAAGGCCATTCCGCTCCTCCAGCGGCTCCGCGACTTCGGACGGCGCGAGGTGCGCTTCGGCGACCTGGTGTTCTACGAGGTGATCGTCGCCACGCAGGCCGCCACCTTCAACTCGCGCAACGTGGTCCCCGACGTGCTGGAGCTGAACGTCAACTTCCGCTTCGCCCCCGGCAACACGGTGGAGCGGGCGGAGGCGGAGCTGCGCGCGATCGTCGGGCACGACGGCGAGGTGGAGGTCGTCGACCGCGCCCCCGCCGGCGACGTGCACGCGGACCATCCGCTCATCGTGGAGTGGTGCCGGCGCGAGGGGCTGCAGGTGCTTCCCAAGCAGGCGTGGACGGACGTGGCGCGCTTCACCATGGCCGGCATCCCCGCCGTCAACTTCGGCCCGGGCGAGACGGGGCAGGCGCACCAGGCCAACGAGTGGGCCGCCATCGACTCGCTGGCGCACTGCTACGGCGCACTGCGCCGCTGGTTCGCCGCGTGAACCCCGCGCTGGAGGGCATCGCGCCCTCCATCATCCGCGCCATCAACGCCCGCAAGCGCCCCGGCGACGTCGACCTGGGGATGGGCGAGCCCACGCTGCGCCCGGACCATCGCCCGTTCGAGGCGGCGGCGGCCTGGGTTCGCGAGCACGGCTGCCCGTACACGGCCAACGCCGGCTTCGCGGAGCTGCGCGCCCAGGTCGCCGCGTACGCCGGGCTGCCCGACCGCGGCGCCGCGGAGAACGCCGTCGTCACCATCGGCTCGGAAGAGGCGCTGTACCTGGGGATCAAGGCGCTGCTGGACCCCGCGCGCGACGAGGCGGTCATCGTGGAGCCGTGCTACCTCGCCTATCCCAAGCTCTGCGCGCTGGAAGGGATCCGGCACCGCGTGGTGGCGATGGACGCGGCGGGTGGATTCCGCCCCTCCGCCGTCCGCGTGCTGGAGGCGTTGCGCCCGGAGACGCGGCTCGTCGTCCTCAACTCCCCCAACAACCCGACGGGGCGCATCTGGCCGGAGTCGGAGCTGCGCGCGCTGGCGGACGGGCTGGCCGCGCGGCCCGGCGAGCCGGTGTGGGTGCTCTCCGACGAGGTGTACCGCGAGCTCTACTTCACCGCGGAGCCGCCCATCTCCATCGGCGCGCTGTGGCCGCACGCCCTGGTGGCGGGGTCGCTCAGCAAGAGCAACGCGCTCACCGGGCTGCGCCTGGGCTGGCTGGTGGGCGACGCGACGGTGATCGGCGCCGCGACGAAGGCGCACCAGCTGGTGAACACCGCCGCCAGCACCTTCAGCCAGGTGGTGGCGATGGAGATCTTTCGCGACCCCGCCACCCTTTCCGCGCACCGGCCGCACTACGTGGAGCGGCGGGCGCTGCTGGCGGGGCTGATGGAGCTGCACGGGCTGGAGTGGCTGCCGCCGCAGGGCGCCTTCTACTGCATGGTGCGCCTGCCGGAGCGCTGGGCGGCGGATTCGCTCGGCGCGGCGGAGGCGCTGCTGGAGCGCCACCGCGTCCTGGCCACCCCCGGCGTCGCCTTCGGCGGCAGCGGCGAGGGGTGGCTGCGGCTGTCGTGGGTGGCCGAGCCGGACGCCCTGCGCGCGGGCATCGAGCGCATCGCGGAGTTCTTCCAGGATCGCTGATCTCCCCCACCAGGCTCTCTCTTCCGTCGCAGTTCATCATTCGTTTTCCGCCTACAAAAGCATTGACTTCCTGCCCCCGCCGCGGCCATCGTGACGGTGCCGGGTTGTTGTGCCCGGTCCTCGCCATCCGCCGCCTCCGG
>DASTNU010000805.1:0-10822 GCA_035720605.1 Longimicrobium sp.
TCGCGACCCGCGTCCGGGCGATGCTCACGCCGCAGTCCGCGCCCATCCCGGGCGCCGGGCAGGTTCCCAACTCGGCGGGCGGGTACGCCTGGGCCATCACCCCGTGGGACCGGCTGGACCGGTTCCTGGTCCTCGGCAGCGAGGGCGGCACGTACTACGTGGGCGAGCGCCAGCTCACCCTGGAGAACGCGCAGGCCGTCGCCGACTGCCTGGCCCAGGACGGCCCCCGCGTGGTGGCCCGCGCGGTGGAGATGAGCGAGAGCGGCCGCGCGCCCAAGAACGATCCGGCGCTGTTCGTCCTGGCCATGGCGGCCGGGCTGGGCGACCCGGAGACCCGCGCCGCGGCGCTGGCCGCGCTGCCGCGGGTGGCGCGGACGGGAACGCACCTGTTCCACTGGCTGCAGTACGTGCGCGGCTTCCGCGGCTGGGGCCGCGGGGTGCGCCGGGCGGTGGCCGGCTGGTACACGCAGAAGCCGGCGCGCGACCTGGCGTACCAGCTCCTGAAGTACCCGTCGCGCGACGGCTGGTCGCACCGCGACGCGCTGCGCCTGGCGCACCCGCGGCCGGCCACGGACGAGCAGCGCGCGCTGTTCGCCCGGGCGGTGTCGCAGTCGCGCGGGCCGCTGGAGGGCGAGGGCGACGCCCTGGCCCTGGTGCGCGCGGCCGACGGGCTGCACCGGGATGCGGAGATGGATCCGCGGCAGGCGGCGCGGGTGATCCGCGAGAACCGGCTGACGCGGGAGATGGTGCCCACCCACCTGCTGGCCTCGCCGGTGGTGTGGGAGGCGCTGCTGGAGGAGATGCCCCTCACGGCGCTCATCCGCAGCCTGGCGGTCATGACGCGGGTCGGTCTGGTCGCCCCGGGAAGCAGCGCTGCGCGGAAGGTCGCGGAGCGCATCGCCGACGCGGGCGCGCTCAAGCGGGCGCGCGTGCACCCGGTGCAGGTGCTGAGCGCCCTGCGCACCTACGCCTCCGGGCGCGGGGTGCGCGGGCAGGGAACGTGGGAGCCGGTGGCGAAGGTGGTGGACGCGCTGGATGCGGCGTTCTACCTGGCGTTCGGGTGCGTGGAGCCGGCGCGCCGGCGGATGATGCTGGCGCTGGACGTGTCGGGGTCCATGGAGTTCACCCGCGTGCTGGGGATGGACCACCTGAGCTGCCGCGAGGCCTCGGCGGCGATGGCGCTGGTGACGGCGGCCACCGAGCCGGAGCACTTCTTCACCGCGTTCACGGCGGGGTCGTACCCGTCGATGCACAAGGGCTTCGAGACGGGACTGTCCACGCTCTCCATCAGCCCGCGGCAGCGGCTGGACGACGTGGTGAAGTCCGTCAGCAACATCCCCTTCGGGGGGACGGACTGCGCCCTGCCGATGGTGGAGGCGCTGAAGAACCGGTGGCCGGTGGAGGTGTTCGTGGTCTACACGGACAGCGAGACCTGGGCGGGGAGCATCCACCCGGCGCAGGCGCTGCGCCGGTACCGGGAGCGGATGGGGATCGCCGCGAAGCTGGTGGTCGTGGCGATGGCGTCCAACGGGTTCAGCATCGCGGACCCGGAGGATGCGGGGATGCTGGACGTGGTCGGCTTCGACGCGGCCGCGCCCCAGCTGATCGCCGACTTCGCGCGGTAGAGGGCACGGACCGGGACGCCGGTCCGTGCCCCTCCGCGAGGGGCCGGACCCATCCTGGAACATGAACCTTTTCCGGGGCCGCGGCTGAACGCCGCGGTCCCCTGATCTACCCAACGAAGTTCGACGACGACATTCACATGAAGACGCTCAAGCAGAAGGAGGAGACGCCGGACCAGCGGCCGGGACCGGGAGACTACTACATGGTGATCGCCCAGCTCAGCACCTGGTACGTGTCGCCGGAGACGGCGGCGCGGCTGGGGCGGGCGCTGGACCGGCGGTGGCGACCGCGCTGGGTCAAGTTCGTGGACCTGACCGGCAGCCGCGCCTGGGTGCGCACCGACAGCATCGAGTGCATCAGCGAGAGCACCGAGCGCCAGCGCACGCAGGACCGCCAGTTCCAGTACCTGCGGCGCAAGGAGGAGCGCACCGACCGCCGCTGGGACGACGAGGAGTACTGAGGAGCTGGCAGGGACGGGCGGGGACGGCTCGCGCGAGCGGGCCGTCTCCGGGGTCCCGATGGTTTGCAGTCGACGATTCCAGCGTGGGGACCAAACCTCGCGTCGGGCGGTTGAAACCCGGCCGGTCGGGTAGTTGATGGGGACGAAGCCCGACCTGCAGCCGGCCCCGAGTCCGGCGGTTGAAACCGCTGCTGCAACGGCACGAAGTCCGCCCGCGCGGACTGCAGGAGGCGATGTCGGGTGGGGCAATGCGGGACCTCGCACTCACCATTGGTTCGCTTGCAGCCAGCCGGAGATCACGGTGGTGAGGTCGTTGAAGATCAGCTCGTCCGCGTCCAGGCCGATGCGATCGCACATCAGCGGAAGCTCGAATCGGAACAACCTGTAGTGATCGGCGATCCGTGAGCCGCTCGGGATGATGATGGCTGGTTCAGCCGTCGCGTTCCTCAGCCAGTCGCGGACGATACGGATCGCTTCGGTCGGCGAGTTGCCGTGGGCGCGGATGTCCTGGCCGGCAATGTCGGAGCAATACTGCTGATACCGGTAACGCTCGCGCTCCGGGATGAGACAGCGTTTCCGTCGCTGGCGAGGGTTGCCGTACCGCTTTGCCCCCAGGAACATTCCAAGCTCCAGGGGCATGTTGAAGCGAGGGAGGGATGACCGGGGATCCAGCTCGGCTCGGGAGATGTCGTGAATGCCCAGGCGGCATTCCGCGATGATGGAGAAGATCTTGTCGATTCGTGTCTGGCTGCCGTCGTCCGTCTCCAGAGCCGCCCGGGCAATGGAGCCACAGGCATGGACGGCGAATACGACCGTCTCGAATACGGGGCGGTACGCGGCGTCGAACGGGCAGTTGATGAAGACGTGGTTCTCCCCGTCAACGGCCACGGGCGCTCAGGCGGGCCGGGTGCGCGTGCGCAGCTGCTTCACCCAGCGGGCTGCCTCCAGCGCCTGCTCCAGGGTGATCGTCCCCGGCTTCGCGGGCTTCTGGATCACACGGTAGGTCCTCTTTGGACCGCCGCGCTTGGCTGGCTGCTCGCTGGGGCTCGAGGACTGCATGGTCGGCACCTTCCGGGTGGCGGTTGCGATCGAGAGAGAAAGATAGTCAGAAATATCCCTGAAGAACAAGCCCTTGTCGGGCAATTCGTAAACGGAGTGAACATGCGTATCTTCGGCCAGCACGACGAGAACACCATTCGCCAGGCGCAGGACGTGGCGTCGCGGGCGGAGCGCGTCGCGCTGATGGCGGACGGGCACCTGGGCTACATCATGCCCATCGGCGGCGTGGCGGCGTACGACAACCAGGTGTCGGTAGTGGGCGTTGGCTTCGACATCGGATGCGGCAACGCTGCTATTCGCACGAACTTACAGCTCTCCGACATCACGAAGGGCGGGCTGTCGCTGGACGAGATCCGGCGCAACCCGCACCGCATCGCGCAGGACCGCACGGCCAACCGGCTGGCGGACGAGATCCAGGCGACCATCAGCTTCGGCATCGGCCGCAAGAACGACGCGGACGACGCGCCGGTGGACCACCCGCTGTTCCTGGACCCGGCGTGGTACGCCATCCCCAACATGGGCGGCTACCGCGACACCCTGCGCGACAAGGCGCGCCGCCAGCTGGGCACCGTGGGCAGCGGCAACCAC
The DNA here is from genome assembly GCA_035720605.1 of Longimicrobium sp. Classification (GTDB taxonomy): domain Bacteria; phylum Gemmatimonadota; class Gemmatimonadetes; order Longimicrobiales; family Longimicrobiaceae; genus Longimicrobium. The sequence continues at coordinate 3,731 of DASTNU010000805.1, forward strand.
TACGTGGACGTGTTCGCGGACCAGGACGGCGCCGTGTGGGTGGGCGTGCACTTCGGCAGCCGCGGGCTGGGGCACACCATCGCCAGCGACTTCCTGGCGCTGGGCCAGGGGCTGGACTGGGGCCGCCGCGCTCCGGAGAAGGAGGTGCTGCTGCACCTGGAGCAGCCGCTGGGGCACGACTACTGGCACCTGATGGAGCTGGCGGGCCAGTACGCGTACGCCGGGCGCGAGTGGGTGGCGCGCAAGGTGGTGGAGATCCTGGGCGGCACGGAGCTGGAGCTGGTGCACAACCACCACAACTTCGCCTGGAAGGAGACGCACGCGTCGCCGGAGGGCGAGGCGCGCGAGTACGTGGTGGTGCGCAAGGGCGCCACGCCGGCCTTCCCGGGGCAGAAGGGCTTCATCGGCGGGTCCATGGGCGACGACGCGGTCATCGTCCAGGGCGCCGCTCCGGCGGACGAGGAGACGGCCGCGCTGCAGCGGGAGGCGCTGTTCTCCACCGTCCACGGCGCGGGCCGCGTGATGAGCCGCACCGCGGCCGCGGGCAAGGTGCACCGCAAGACGGGCCGCGTCATCACGCCCGGCCGCATCAGCCGCGAGATGGTGGCGGAGTGGCTGGGCAAAAAGGGCGTGATCCTGCGCGGCGGCGGCCTGGACGAGGCGCCGCAGGCGTACCGGCGCCTGACGAAGGTGCTGGACGCGCAGGGCCCCACGATCGAGGTACGGCACACGCTGCACCCGCTGATCGTGGTGATGGCCGGCGCGGGAGAGATCGACCCGTACAAGGACTGAAGTGCGTTAGTGCGTGAGTGCGTCAGTGCGTGAGTGGCTTCGCGCCGCACTCACGCACCGGCGCGCACGGAGGTCGGCGGACGGGGGAAAATCGGATTTCATTGGAGGGGATGGGGGAGCGGATTAGCTTGGTGCGACACCGCCCCGGGCTGCCATCGCGGGCTTCGATCCGCCACCCGTTTTCAGGAGAAAGATTGATGCGTCGATTGGTCGGGCTGATCGCCGGGCTGGCGCTGGCGGCGGGGAGCGCGCGGGCGCAGCAGGCGCCGCTGTACTGGTGGGTGCAGGCGGGGGCGCAGGGGGAGTGGCAGCTGCGCAGCATCTGGGAGCCGGGCGCCACATGCCCGCCCTCCGCCACGGTCCGCGCGGACTCCAGCGCCGACTTTCCCGTCCTCGTCTGCCAGCAGACGCTGGGCGCGCAGCCGGTGCAGCTGCCCCGCGCGGCGCGGCCGCTCGGCGCGCCGGCGAGCGTGCGGCGCGTGGTGGTGATCGGCGACACGGGGTGCCGGGCGCAGGAGCAGACCTGCTCGGAGATCTCGTCGTGGCCCTTCGCCGCGGTGGCGGGGAAGGCGATGTCGGCCGGCCAGGGGCTGACGGTGCACGTGGGCGACTACATCTACCGCGAAAAGTGCTACACCGGCATCCCCGGTCCCTGCGGCGACAAGTGGGCGACCTGGGTGGCGGACTGGTTCCAGCCCGCGGGCGAGCTGATGACCGCGGCGCCGTGGGTGTTCGCCCGCGGCAACCACGAGGACTGCACGCGCGGCGGCCGCGGCTGGTTCGTGTTCTTCGACCCGCGCCCCTACCCGGCGAACGGGTGCACGCCGGCCACGGACCCGTACGCGGTGCAGGTGCCGGGCGCCGGCACGCTGCTGGTGATGGACACGGCGTGCGCGCCCTGGTACTCCACCGGGTGCTGGTCCATCGACCCGCCGGGGAGCAGCGGCCCGGTGAACGACTCCACGCAGGCGATCCCGGCGTTCACGGCGCAGTTCCGCCAGGTCGCGGGGATGGCGGGCGCGGGGCCCGCGTGGCTGGTGACGCACGTGCCCACGTGGGCGAGGGACTTTCCCGGGCAGGCGGACTCCGTGGGCGCGTACATCCTGCAGGCGGCGCTGCGGCAGGCCTCGCCGAACGCCGAGCTGCCGGCGGCGGTGGGGCTGTCGCTGACCGGCCACGTGCACGCGTGGGAGGCGCTGGACTTCGCGGCGCCGCGCGCGCCGGTGCTGGTGCTGGGCGACGGCGGCACCTCCGAGAGCGAGGGGCTGCCCACGGAGATGGTCTCGCCGGCGGGTGGGGTACCGGTACATGGATACTGGTCCAGCCTGGCGTTCGGCTACACGGTGCTGGACGCGGACGGCGCCGGCGGATGGCGCGCCACGCTGGTCCCCCTCGCCGGCACCGGCGCCGCCGTCTCCTGCACCCTCGGCAGCGGCGCGCAGCTGTCCTGCTGATCGACGACGTTCCCTCGCCGTGGCGCAAATCGCCGGGCCGCGAGGTCCGGCGATTGGCTTTCGGGGCGGTGAGCACGATCGGAAACCCGGTCCGGCTCAACAGGAGCTGGCTCACGCAGAGGAAGCGGAGGAAGCAGAGGCCAATCGCGCTCGAAGCACTCTGTTTCCTCTGCTTCCTCTGCGTGAGAAAAGTCGTTCAGGAGGCGGCGGGGGAATCCGCCAGGAGGCGGCGGAGGGTGGAGAGGCCGTACGCCAGGCGCGACTTCACCGTCCCCGGCGGCAGCTCCAGGATGGCGGCGATCTCGTCCAGCGTGAGGTCGTCGAGATAGTGGAGCGCCAGCACGGCGCGGCTGGCGGGGGAGACGCGCTGCAGCAGCTCCGGCAAGCGGTCCAGCAGGCCGTCCGGCGGTGCGGGGGGATCGGCGCCGTCGGGTAGATCGGGACCCAGCTCGTCGTGCAGCTGCTCGCGCGCGCGCCGGCCCCGCAAGGCACGGAAGATCTCGCGCCCCGCGATGCGCCGCGCCCACGCGTTGAACGCCCGCGGCTCGCGCAGGCTGCCCAGCTTGCGGTAGACGAGGAGCAGCGCGTCCTGCAGCACGTCCTCCGCCGCGTCGGGCTCGCGCAGCATGAGCACGGCGAACGGGCGCAGCAGTGCGTCCGCGTACGCCAGCAGCGCCTCCAGCGCGGCGCGGTCGCCGGCCTGCGCGCGCAGCACCAGCCATGCGGTACCGCGCGCGTCCGGTTGGGCCGGGGGCATCGATCCACGCGGGATTACGCGGCCGTCCGGCGCTCGTCCAGCAGCTGGATGGCGTGCAGCAGGCGCTCGTCCGCCGCGGCGGCGCGGGCGGCCACCGCCATCAGCCCCAGCGCGAGCGTGGTGTAGACCAGGATGCCGGTGATGAAGATCAGCAGGTGCGTGTCGTTGTCGAAGTCCATCACCATCAGCGCCAGGCCCAGCAGCACGGCCTCCAGCAGCGCGGCGGCGTAGATGGCCAGGCGGCTCATCCGGTCGCGGCGGTCCGCGGCGGCGAGCGCGGCCTGAACGGCGGTCGGTCTATCGGTCGTCATCGAAGGATTCCTTTCGGTGGATGGATGCCGGTGGATCAGCCGCGGGTGATCTTCGCGACCACCACGACCGCGATGATCACCGCCTCCACGATGGCGAAGGCGATGATCGCCCACTTCTGGATCTTCGCGTCGCGCTCGTTCACGGCTGGTCCCGGTGCAGGGTGCGGCGGCGCCGTTCATCGTGCGCCGCCACACGTCTGGAGGCTTCGAGGGCCCCGGGTGTTCGGATCGACGGAAAACTTCTCGAGCGGAGGGTGTGACGATGGCGAAGAAGAAGCAGCGCCAGCAAGGGTCCTTTTGAGCGCACCAGCAAGCGGCGCAAGGGGTTCCCGTCGGAAACGAAGGTCAGGCGCGGCGTGCGAATCGTCCGCGGCGACAAGGAGCTGAGCGAGAAGCTGGGCCGCAACGACCTGTGCCCCTGCGGCAGCGCGAGGCGCTTTCAAGAAGTGCTGCATGCGCGGCGGCGCCCACGACGGCTCCAACCGCCACGACTACTTTCAGGGAGTGATCGGCAACACCGTCGATCACCTGCACACAGGAGCGTCATCTTACTGACAGCGTTCCCGGATGAATCTGTCAGCCGTTTCTCGCCCGCGCTGTCATTCTGAGGTCGGCGCTCGCGTGATCCCGCCCTGCCTGGATGCGTGCGCGCATGGATCCAGCGAACGGAGAGGACCAGCCGGCGCCGACCTCAGAATGACACACACGGGCAGGCAGGAAAAACCACTCCAACCCTGTCAGGGACTGTGGTGAGGGAGCGCGCGACCGAAGGATCTACTCCGCCGTGTCGCGGGGCCGGGTTCCGCGCACCGGACTCTCCCCTCGGTTCTGCCGGCAAGATCCTTCGGTCGGCGCCACAGATCCAGCTGGGTTCTGCGCGGCGCCTCCCTCAGGAAGACAACGACGATGGGGGTGGGTTGCAGAAGCCCCGTGATCCCGACGATGCGACAAAACGGATCTATCAACCATGCTCCTGACCATCCGCACCACGCACCGGCCGGCGACGGACCTGGGATACCTGCTGGGGAAGAACCCCGCGCGGGCGCAGCGCTTCGAGCTGGCGTTCGGGGAGGCGCACGTCTTCTACCCGGAGGCGGACGAGGCCGCGTGCACCGCGGCGCTGCTGCTGGACGTGGACCCCGTGGGGCTGGTGCGCGGCCGCGGCCAGGGCGAGGGCGCGCTGGACCAGTACGTCAACGACCGCCCGTACGTCGCGTCGTCCTTCCTTTCCGTCGCCATCGCGCGGGTGCTGCGCAGCGCGCTGACCGGCGCGTGCAAGGAGCGGCCGGAGCTGGCGCAGACGCCCATCCCGCTGGAGGCGCGGCTGGCCGTGCTCCCCGCGCGCGGCGGCGAGGACGGCATCCGGCGCCTCTTCGAGCCGCTGGGCTACGCCGTCGGCATCCAGCCGCACCCGCTGGATCCCGCGCACCCGGAGTGGGGCGACAGCCGCTACTTCACCGTCACGCTGGCCGCCATCGAGCGCCTGTCGGACCTGCTCTCGCACCTGTACGTGCTGGTGCCGGTGCTGGACGGCGCCAAGCACTACTGGGTGGGCGACGAAGAGGTGGAGAAGCTGCTGCGCCACGGCGAGGGGTGGCTGGGCGCGCACCCGGAGCGCGACTGGATCGCCGCGCGCTACCTGAAGCACCGCCGCTCCCTGGTGCGCGACGCCATCGCCCGCCTGGAGCCGGCCGAAGAAGTCGCGGACGAAGCGGAGGAGAGCGCCGACGCGCGCGAGGAGGCGCTGGAGGAGCGCGTCAGCCTCAACCAGCAGCGCCTGGCGACGGTGCTGGCCGCGCTGCGCGGGAGCGGCGCCAGGCGGGTGCTGGACCTGGGGTGCGGCGAGGGGCGGCTGCTGCGGATGCTGATGGACGAGCCCGCGTTCGAGGAGATCGTGGGGATGGACGTGAGCCACCGCGCGCTGGAGATCGCGGCGGACCGGCTGAAGCTGGACCGCCTGCCGCCGCGCCGCCGCGAGCGCATCCGGCTGATGCACGGCTCGCTGATGTACCGCGACCGCCGGCTGGAGGGCTTCGACGCGGCGGCGGTGGTGGAGGTGGTGGAGCACATGGACGCGCCGCGGCTGGCGGCTTTCGAGCGGGTGCTGTGGGAGCAGGCGCGCCCCGCCACCATCGTGCTCACCACGCCGAACGCCGAGTACAACGTGCGCTGGCCGTCGCTCCCCGCGGGCCGCTTTCGCCACCGCGACCACCGTTTCGAGTGGACGCGCGACGAGCTCCAGGCGTGGGCCGGCGGCGTGGCGGAGCGCTTCGGCTACACCGTCCGCTACTCGCCCGTGGGTCCGGACGACGCGGAGGTCGGCGCACCCACGCAGATGGCCGTGTTCACGCGCAGGGACGATTGACGATTGGAGCTTCGATGCTGTTGAGGTGGCTGCGCTCGCTCGTCGGGCGCGTGCGGCAGCTGGCCGTTCCGCTGGACACGGGGCCGATCGTCCCGCCGGTGGATGAGCGGAACGCGTGGTGGGTGGAGCTGCTGGTGCTGCTGGACCAGGTCGGCGCGGCGCCGACCGCGGATGCGGCCGCGCGGACGCTGCGCGACCGGCTCCGGACGCTGGACGCGGCGCGCTGGGTGCGCGCGGACGACCAGCTGCGGGGGTGGCTGTGGTCGTACGAGTACAGCCGGTCGCTGGGCTGGCTGGGCGGCGAGGCAGACGTGCGGCGCCTGGCCGTGCCGCCGGAGACGGAGGCCGCGGTGTTCGGGCTGCTGGCGTCGCACTCCAGCGGCTTCGTACGCGAGGCGGCGGTGCGGCGCCTGGCCCTCGTCGGCGATGGCGGCGAGATGCCGCCGCTGCTGCTGCGCGCCAACGACCGGGTGCCGCAGGTGCGCGGCCGGGCGGTGGAAGCTCTCCACGCCCGGCTGGTGCCCGCGTACGCCGGCGCGTGGGTGCGCTGGGTGGGGCTGGCGCTGCGCCTGGGCGGCCCCGGCCGCGAGGACGTGCGCCCGCTGCTGGACGCGGTGATGGCGCTGCTCCGCTCGCCGGAGGCCGAGGACGCGGTGTGGACGGGCTTGCGCTCGCCGCAGAAGGTGGTGCGGCGCACCTGTTTCGGCATCCTGGAGCGTGCCGGCGGGCCGGGGCTGCGCCGGCTGGCGGAAGAGTCGCTGCGCGGCGAGGACGTCGTCATTCGCCGCGGCGCCGCGCGGGTGGCGGGCGCGCTGGACGATGCGTCGCTCGCCGCCGTGCTCCCCGGCCTGGTGCGCGACCCGCTCCCCCAGGTGAGGCGCGACGCGCTGGCGCTGGCCGCGGAGCGCGTGGGCGCGGACGCGCTGCCGTGGCTGCGCGAGGCGCTGCTGGACCGCTCCGCCGGCGTGCGCGCGGAAGCCCGCGCCGCGCTGCAGCGCCTGGCGCCGATGGACTTCGCCGCCTTCTACCGCGAGCAGGTCTCCGGCGACGGGGCGCGGCTCGCGGCGGCCGTGGCGGGGCTGGCGGACACCGGGGGCGGGGAAGACGTGGAGCTCGTGCGGCCGCTGCTGGACCATCCGCGCCCGCGTGTGCGAGCCGCCGCCGTTCGCGCCGTCGCGCGGCTGGGCGGCAGGCCGGCGGTGCCGGCGGTGCTCGCCGCCGTGCGCGACGCCAACCGCTCCGTCTCCCGCGCCGCCGCCATGGCGCTGCGGGATGCGGCTGGCGGCATCGGCGTCGGCCAGCTGGGCACGCTGTACCTCGATTCCGCGGAGGCGCACGTGCGGCAGAACGCGCTGTCGCTGCTGATCGCCCGCGGCAAGTGGCAGTCGATCCCGTGGATCCTGCGCGCGCTCG
>DASTNU010000806.1:0-2137 GCA_035720605.1 Longimicrobium sp.
GCCGAGAGCCCGCTCATCATCACCGCGTGCTCGCGGTTGAGCAGCCCGGAGAAGCCGGGGCTCACGAGCGGCGAGCTCATCGACGGCCGCACCACACGCTCGTAGCACACGGGCGGGAAGTCCGAGGCGTAGAGCATGGTCGCGGTCGCTCCCTCGTAGAGGTCGGCGAGAAGCGCCAGTGAGCGGGCAGCGGCGGCCTCGTCCCGGCGGGCGAGCTCGCCGGCGGAACGGTCGATCAGCGTCGTCATCGAGGCGAGCTCGAGGTGGAAGAGCTGGTGGCCGAGCTTCCAGCGCCGGGCGGCAAGGCGGCCCGCGTCGACGCCGCACGCGGAGGTCGCCGGGGCGGCCGCGGTCACTGCGGCTCCCCGCCCGCCGCGTCGTGGGCGCGCACCCAGCTCTCGAGCGTCAGCCGCGAGATGACCAGGAGCCCACGGATGAGCTCGTAGAGGTCGCGCGGCGGCAGCGAGCTGTGGGGCAGGTCGGCGAGCTGCATCTCGGTAGTGGCGAGGAAGGTCCGGGTCCAGTCCGCGAGGTCGGGCGGCACGCGCTCGAGCCGGAAGTACAGGTCGTACTCCTCCGTCGTTGACTTCCCGGTCCCGGGATCGGGGATCCGCGAGTCCGCCGGGATCGAGATCGTCGCGATCAGCTCGTCGAGCCGCTGGTCGTCGCTCGGCATCCTAATTCCGCCAAAGAAGGTCCTGCACATTGAACATCTGCAACCTTACGTGTATCAGCGCATGCAGTCAAGGGTGAAATGGACCGTTCCGGTCGCGTAGAAGCCGTCCAAGCGTGGAGGGACCGTTTCCGATTGCGTAGAAGGCGGGAGCGGCCGCGGGCAGATAGTCGAACTCCGAGCCAGACAGCTCGGGATACGCGCGGGCACGGCGACAATCAGGCAGGTGACCTCTGCTCCGGGAAGCACGCTCCCTACATCGCCGCCGACGCACCCGCCTCCGCCCGGTCGCGGACGACCCGGAGGATGTTGCCCTGGATCTGGCGCATCACCAGGTCGGTCCAGAACGAGGCGTAGAGGTTGAAGTGCGTGCTCAGGCGGTGCGTGCTCCACAGGCGCAGCTCGGTCTCGCCGGGGCCGAGCGGCACGATCTGGTAGGTGCCGTCCAGCACGTCGAAGTACTCGCCGCCCACCGTCACGTGCTGGTCCAGCGTCCGGGTGGGAATGCTGTCGACGGCGATGGTGAAGGACAGCCGCCGCTCCGGCACCCACTCCGTCACCGTCTCGCGGAAGAGCACGCCGCGCTCGAAGCTGGCCTCCCGCACCCCGCCCACCCCCTCGTGCGAGAGCGTGGCCTGGATGGGCCGCGGAAAGCCGATACGGTGGATGAAGGTGGTGCGGTACTCCTCCGGCCGGATGGCGGGGACGCGGATGATCTGCCGCCACACCTCCACCGCGCCGGCGCGGATGCGGATGCGGTTCTCCACCACCCGCCGCGACTGCACCTGGGGCATCCGCTGCTCCACCGGGCCGGCGGCGAAGGGGAGCACCAGCACCACCAGCAGCGCGGTGGAGCGCATCCGCCCGCCGCGGATGGAGCGGACCAGGAGCGCCAGCCCGCTGCCCAGGAGCGCCATCAGCAGAAAGATGGGCGTCATCATCACCACGCAGATCATCCCCTCCACGCCGATCGCCATCACCACGGCCAGCACCATGAACGCGGCGCCGAGCGGCAGCAGCACGGACTCGCGGGCGCGCCGCTCTCCCGGCGGCCCCCCGGCGACGGACAGGTATCCCACGGCCAGCGGGACCAGGAAGATGAACGCGAAGGTCATCGGCGCGGCGATGGGCAGCGATTCGCTGAACGCCAGCCGGGCCACGAGCCCGTAGCCGACGGCCCCCAGCAGGGTGGCGAGGACGGTGCGGCGGTTCAGGAGCGACATGGCGGCTCCAGGGGATGCAGGAAGGGGGAAAGGCTGCACGCGTTCTTGAACGCGTTCATTTGAACATGTTCAATATGACGCGCTTGCCTGTCGCTGCGCAAGAAGAAAAATCCCTGCACCCCGGCGCAGCGCCGCCGACGGGATGGGCGTCAGTGGCGAATGGCGCGCGACATCGAGAGCTGCTCGTTGCTCCACGGGCAGGCCCACTACCTACGCGCAATCTTTAAAGCGTTAGGTGACA
>DASTNU010000807.1:0-5431 GCA_035720605.1 Longimicrobium sp.
GGACCTCCGCACAGTCGAAGCCCCGCTCGGCCGCGAAGCGGCTGAGGCGGGGCTTGTGGCATTTCCAGCCGCGGGCTTTAGCCCGTGGCGGCGGAGGCAGGCGAGAGTTCTCCCCTCCCTACCCCACCCGGAACAGCCGCGCGCGCTCCTCGTAGCGGGTGGCGATGGCGTCGCGCAGCTCGGGGTGGCGGGACAGCTCGGGGTCGCGCTCCACGATGGCGCGCGCTTCGCTGCGGGCGACGGAGAGGAGGTTCAGGTCCGTCTCCAGGTTGGCGAAGCGGAAGGCGGGAAGGCCGGACTGCCGCGCGCCGAACAGGTCGCCCGCGCCGCGCAGGCGCAGGTCCGCCTCCGCGATGGCGAAGCCGTCTTCCGTGCTGGCGAAGACCTTCAGGCGCTGCAGCGAGCCCTGTCCGCCGAAGAGGAGGATGCAGAAGCTTTCCTCCGACCCCCGCCCCACGCGCCCCCGCAGCTGGTGCAGCTGCGACAGGCCGAAGCGCTCCGCGTGCTCGATCACCATCAGCGTGGCGTTCGGCACGTCGATCCCCACCTCGATCACCGTGGTCGACACCAGCAGGTCCACCTCGCCCGCGGCAAAGGCGCGCATCGTCCGGTCCTTCTCCTCGCCCGGCATCTGGCCGTGGATGAGCGCCAGCCGCAGGTCCGGAAAGACCTCGCGCAGCTGCTCGAACTCCGCCGTCGCGGCCTTGAGCTCCACCTTCTCCGACTCTTCCACCAGCGGGTAGACGATGTACGCCTGCCGCCCCTTCTTCACCTCGTCGCGCACGAACTGCAGGACGCGGGGGCGGTGCGACTCCGACCGCAGCGCCGTCTTGATCGGCTGGCGGCCGGGGGGGCGCTCGTCGAGGACGGAGATGTCCAGGTCGCCGTACAGCGTCAGCGCCAGCGAGCGCGGGATGGGGGTGGCGCTCATCACCAGGGTGTCGGCGTTTACGCCCATCTCCTGGATGGCCAGGCGCTGCTTTACGCCGAAGCGGTGCTGCTCATCCACCACCACCAGGCCGAGCCTGTGGAACTGCACGCCCTCCTGGATGAGCGCGTGCGTCCCGACGACGATGTCCGCATCCCCCGTGGCGAGGCGGTAGTTGACCTCCTTCCACTGCTTCGCGGAGAGCCGGCCGGTGAGGAGCGTGACGCCGACGGAAAGGCCGTCCAGCAGCGTCTGCAGGGTGCGCGCGTGCTGCTCCGCCAGGATCTCCGTGGGCACCATCAGCGCCGCCTGGTACCCGTTCTCGGCCGCGCGAAGCATGGCGAAGAGCGCCACGACCGTCTTTCCCGATCCCACGTCGCCCTGCAGCAGCCGGTTCATGCGCCGCGGGCTGGACATGTCCTCGCCGATCTCCTTCAGCACCCGCTTCTGCGCGGCGGTCAGCGTGAAGGGAAGCGAGCGGTGGAAGGGGCGCACCAGGTTGTCGCGCCGTTCGAAGGCGATCCCGGGGCGCTCCATGGTGGCGCGGTGGTGCGCCTGCGCGTAGAGCAGCTGCAGGAAGAAGAGCTCCTCGAACGCCAGCCGCCGCCTCCCCTGCTCCGCCTCGGCCAGCGATGCCGGCCGGTGCATCCACTCCAGCGCCTGCGCCAGCGGCGCCACGCCGGCGCGCTCGCGCACCTCCTTCGGCAGCGGGTCCTCGTCCCTGGCCTGGCGCAGCAGCTCGTCCAGGTTCTCCGCGATCAGGGTGCGGACCTGGCGGTGGGTAAGGCCCTCGGTGGCGGGATAGACGGGGAAGATGGTGCCGCTTTCCTCCGCCGCCTCCTCGTTCTCGCGCGCCAGCACGGTGAACTCGCGCGGCTGGAACTGGCGGCCGTGGTAGAAGCGCACGGTGCCGCGCAGCAGCAGCAGGTCGCCGCGCTGGATGGTGCGGTCCAGGAAGGGCTGCCCCGGCCACGAGCACTCGATGAGCGCGGTGGAGTCGCGCACCACGGCCTGGAAGATCCGCAGCCCGCGCCGCGTGGGCAGCACGCCCTTGGAGACGACGCGGCCGACGATGGTGCACTCCATCCCCGGGTCCAGCGCGCTGATCTTCGTGACGGTGGAGGCGTCCTCGTAGCGGTGGGGGACGTGGAAGAGCACGTCCCGCGCGGTCAGCAGACCCAGCCTGGCCAGCAGGTCCGCCCGCTTGGGACCCACGCCCTTGAGGAACTGCGCGGGCCGGTCGAGGTCCGTGTACGTGGGCAACGGTGCGAGTCCGCGAGGATCTATGCTGGTTGTTGCACTGCTCTGGAACTGCGGGGGTTGCTCCGCTGCGCTCCGGGCCGGGCTGCGCGCGGCGGGCGCGCATCCCTCACGCGACGGCATCCCGGGGCGCGGCTCACGCCAGTCATCAACGCGCCAGGAAGCGGTCCATCTCGGTGACGACGCGATCCAGGTCCTGCGGGCGGATGAACAGCAGGTGCGGCGCGTCCATCTCCACGATCCAGGCGTCCGGGACCGCCGCCCGCAGGTTGCGGATCTGCTCGCGCTGGTACGGCAGGTACACGTTCGTCCAGTACGCCTGCCCCCGCTGCCGGATGTCGGGATCGGTGACCGAGAGGAGGCCGGGGTGCGTGCCCGTTACGCCGTAGAAGGCCAGCACCGGCGCGCGGATCGCGCGGAAGTCGGGACGGGAGCTCACCATCCCCTGGATCAGCTGCTCGTTGATGGAGGGAGTGGTGACCTCCATCGTCACCGTGCCGTCCGGCTTGAGGTTGATGGCGCGGGCGTCCGCCTCCACCGCGTCGGACCACATCCCCTGCGTGCGGCGGAACCACTCGCGTGCCGCGTCCATCGACGCCAGGTCCGCCTCCGACGGCGGCACGGCGACGGGATCCTGCGCCCACAGCTCCGGCTGGCGCGCGTAGTCGTAGGCGGCGTCGAAGTAGATCAGCCGGTCCACGCGCTCCGGCGCGATCGCCGCCACGCGGGTGATCTCCGTCCCCCCGAGCGACCAGCCGACCAGCGTGGCGCTGCGGATGCCCAAGGCGTCCATGAAGCCCAGGATGTCGCGGGCCAGCGTCCCGGTGTCGTAGCCGGTCTCCGGCCTGTCCGATTCGCCGATGCCGCGGCGGGTGAGGCTCAGCACGCGGAAGCGGTCGGTGAACCGCGGCGCCAGGTCGTCGAAGATGTGCGGCGTGACGTTCATCCCGGTGAGGAAGATCAGCGCCGGTCCGGTGCCGCCCCAGTCCAGGTAGTGCAGCCCGATGCCGTTCGCCTGCGCCCGCCCGCTCCGGTGCGGCGACGCGTCCCGCCATTCTCCGCCGCCCGATTGCGCGGCGAGTGGCGCCGCCAGGAACAGCGCGAGACCGCTCAGTACGACGCCGAGACGCCGGCACCGGAAGCTCCGCGGGGTGAGGTTGTCTATCATGACACGCATCTCGATGCGAGTTGATACTGATGCGAAGGCCGGCTCATCACGCTTCGGCCGGCCACCAGGTTCGGACAATAGATCCTTCGGTCGGCGCGACGGATGGTGCAGCACGCAGGTTACGCGCGGCGCCCTCCCTCAGGATGACATCTGTTGCGTTTCAAGCAGTTGAAGCCCCGCGCAGTTTGCGGGGCTTACCGCCGTCGTAGCCGCGGCTTCAGCCGCCCGGGCGCGGGCCTTCCATGCGCGAAGCCACTCACGCACTCACGCACTCACGCACTCACGCACTCACGCACTCACGCACTCACGCACTCACGCACTCACGCACTTCCCCGCTACACCTCCAGCACTTCCTCCGCGAACGCGTCGATCTCGAACGGGAGCAGGTCGTCCGTCTTCTCCCCCACGCCGATGAACTTCACGGGAAGGTCGAACTCCTCCTTGAGCGCGACCACGATGCCGCCCTTGGCCGTGCCGTCCATCTTGGTGAGCACGATGCCGGTGAGGGGCAGCGTCTGCCCGAAGGTGCGGATCTGCGCCATCGCGTTCTGGCCCACGGTGCCGTCCAGCACGATGAGCGTCTCGTGCGGCGCGCCCTCCAGCTTCCTGGCGAGCACGCGCTGCACCTTCTCCAGCTCCTTCATCAGGTCGTGCTGCGTGTGCAGGCGGCCGGCGGTGTCGATGATCACCACGTCGGTCCCCTGCTCGATCGCCTGCTCCAGCGCGTCGAAGGCCACGGCGGCGGGGTCGCGGCCCGGCTCGCTCCCCACGAAGTCGCATCCCACGCGCTCCGCCCAGCGGCGCAGCTGCTCGATGGCGCCCGCGCGAAAGGTGTCGCCCGCGGCGATCATCACCTTGCGGCCCTGGCGGGTGAGGCGGTGCGCCAGCTTGGCGATGGTCGTCGTCTTCCCCACCCCGTTCACGCCGACGATGAGGAAGACCGTAGGCCCGCCCTCGTAGTTGAAGCGCAGCGCCGTGTCGGAGCGGCCAGCGCGCAGGATGGCGACGATCTCCTCGCGGACGGCGCGCAGGAAGTCGCGCTGCGACTTCGCGACGCCGCGCTCCGCCAGCGTCTCGACGACCTCGACGAGCCGGAGCGTGGCGGGCACGCCGAAATCCGCCGCGATCAGCGTCTCCTCCAGCCCCTCAAGCGATCCCTCGTCCAGCCCCTTGACCAGCACCGTGACGTCCGTGAGCGCCACGTCGACGATGCGGTCCCAGAGCGACTTCGTCCCCTCTTCCTTCTTCCTGAAAAGCCGAGCCATCCACCCTCATCCCGGAAAAGCCGGCGCGCGGCCGGCGTTCGTCATCATCTTCAGAATCCGCCGGCAGCGCGTACACCCACCCTGCCCGCCGGTGCCCGAATATACGGCGAAGCGCGCGGGCGGCAAACCGGCCCGCCGAACACGCGAGACCGCCCCGGGCGCGGCGGAGGCACCCGGGGCGGCGGATCGGTGGCGATGAGTGCCGTCAGCGGGCCTCTGCCGCGTCGTTGTCGCCTTCCCTCGCGCACGTCTTGAGGGTGAGGCAGGTGCCCAGCACGCAGGTGTACTGGTCGATCGTGCAGTTCTCCGTCTCCACCGTGTCGTCGTGGGCGCGCACGGTGCCGCGGCCGGAGGCCATCTCCTGCGTCGCGAAGCTTTCCACCCGCAGCGAATCCACGTCCAGCGCCAGCTTGCTCATCGCATCCTCCCGTTACCGGGTTCACGTGACCTCGTGAGCCCGGCGCAGGGAGCAAATCCCGTACATCCCGACAACCCGGCGGACGGTGGTGCGCCTCATGCGTCAGCCGCGGCCACCGGGACGGAATGGAATCAAACCAGATGGGAGGATGCCGACGATGAAGAAGCTGCGCCTGGATTGCGAGGAGCTGCGGGTGGAATCGTTCCCCACGAACCCGGCGGCCGACGAACGGGCCGGCACCGTGCGCGGACACGCCGCCACGCCCACCTGCACGGCCACGCTGGTCGGCGGGTCGTGCCCGCAGGCCACCTGCCAGACCTACGACGACACGCTCTGCGGCCTGACCCGCGGCTGCGAGTAGGGGGCCCCTCCCCCCGGCCCCCTCCCCGCTC
>DASTNU010000808.1:0-3636 GCA_035720605.1 Longimicrobium sp.
CGCGAGTCGGGAGTGCGGGAAACGACGAAGCTCACCGTCTCTCCCTTTTCCTCCCCCTCGGGCACCACCGTCTCCACGGTGATCCGCCGTACCACCCCGCGGGGGTCGCGCAGCATCACCTCCACGTCGATGCCCAGCTCCGGCGCGGCGATGTGCGTGCGCACCCGCGGCCCGGGGTCCGCCGCGGGCGGCTCGGGGTTGCGCAGCAGGATCTTGGTGGACTGGCGGCCGGTGTCCAGCCCCCGTGCCACCTTGATCTGGTGGAACCAGTCCGGCTGGTAGCCGATGAGATAGCGGCGTCCGTGCTGGTCTTCGCCCTGCCCTTCGCGGTTATGGCGTGCCATTCCCACCTCCGTCAGCGGAGTGGTACAGCGCATTTTCCAGGAAGAATTCTCCCGTGCGGACACCCGCATGTCAAGGCGCGTGTTTGTGCGTACCCTGCAGGCGGTGGGTCAAACGGCCGGATTTGGCGTCCCGGCGGCCATTGCTGAAAATTGGACGAAGTGTCCGGCAGCGCCCCTTCCTCCCCTCCTCGACCCGAAAATCGGCGCGCTCACCCGGCGGCAGGGGTTTCACGCGGAAGGCCGGCACGAGCACTATGCGGCCGCCTCCGGCTCCGGGACCTCGCCGCCGAGCGCGCGGACGATGTCGTCCAGCGGCGGGTTGCCGTCGATCACGAACACCACGCCGGGGGTGTCGATGACCTCCGGCAGGGGCGTGCCGGGGACGGGCTCGCCGGGAAGGGCGAGCAGCCCCGCGTGGTCCGTCCCCAGCTCCAGCTCGTCCGCGGAGCCCAGCATCCCCTCGCTCACCTCGCCGCGCAGCTTGCCGCGCTTGATCTTCACCCCGTTGGGCAGGGTGGTGCCGCCGCGGATGACGGGGTAGTACGCCCCCGCCCGCACGTTGTCGGCGCCGGTGACGATCTGCAGCGTCTGCTCCGTGCCGTCGTTGACCACGCAGACCTTCAGCCGGTCCGCGTTGGGGTGCTGCGCGACGGATTCCACCCGCGACACCACCACCGGCCGCAGCAGCTCCGCCAGCGGGACGATGCGCGACACCTCGAACCCGGCGGCGCGCAGGCGATCGGCGATCTGCTCCGGGTCGGCGGAAAGATCGGGGATGCGGTGCTTGAGAAGGTTCTGGCTGACGTTCACGACATCTCCATCGGCAGGTTCATCTCCGGGTACCGGCGCCCCCAACCTATCGCCCGCACTCGCCGGATGGGAACCCCGTCGTCCGCATCCTCCGCGTTCCCTCCGCGGCCGCCGCAAGCGTTCCCTTGCGAGAGCGCCGGCGCAGCTCAATCATCAGATTTCCCCCGTTCCGCGATCCCCCTGAGAGCCATGCCCTCCACTCCCATCGCCACCCCCCCGGACTTCGTCATCCGCGGCCGCCGCGTGGTCGCGGGGGGCGGGATGGCGCCGGCGGCGGTGCACGTGCGCGGCGGCGTGATCGCGGTGGTGGCGGGATACGACGACGTCGCGCCGGACGCCGGGCTCGTGGACGTGGGCGATTCGGTGCTGATGCCGGGGATCGTCGACACGCACGTGCACGTCAACGAGCCCGGGCGCACGGAGTGGGAGGGGTTCGAGACGGCCACGCGCGCCGCGGCGGCCGGCGGCGTGACGACGCTCATCGAGATGCCGCTCAACAGCATCCCCGCCACGACGACGGTGCCCGCGCTCGCCGCCAAGCTGGAGGCGGCGCGCGGCAGGTGTCATGTGGACGTCGGCTTCTGGGGCGGCTGCGTCCCCGGGAACGAGCACGAGCTGGCGCCGCTCTGGGAGTCCGGGGTCTTCGGCTTCAAGTGCTTCCTGGTGCCGTCCGGCGTCCCGGAGTTCGAGCACGTGGGCGAGCCGGAGCTGCGCGCCGCGATGCCGATCCTGGCCAGCCTGGGCGCGCCGCTGCTGGCGCACGCGGAGCTGCCGGGGCCGCTGGAGAGCGCCGCGGCGGAGGTGGCGGGCCAGGATCCGCGCCGCTACGCCGTCTACCTGGCCTCGCGCCCGCGCCGCGCGGAACACGAGGCGATCGGGCTGCTCGTCCGCCTTTGCCGCGAGACCGGCGCGCGCGTGCACGTGGTGCACCTCTCCGACGCCGACTCGCTCCCGCTGCTGCGCCGGGCGCGCGCGGAGGGGCTGCCGGTGACGGTGGAGACCTGCCCGCACTACCTGCACTTCGCCGCGGAGGAGATCGCGGACGGCGCCACGGACCACAAGTGCGCCCCGCCGGTGCGCGAGCGCGAGAACCGCGAGCGGCTGTGGGCGGCGCTGGGCGCCGGCGACATCGATCTCGTCGCCACCGACCACTCCCCCTGCCCGCCGGCGCTGAAGCGGCCCGACACCGGCGACTTCCTGGCGGCGTGGGGCGGCATCGCGTCGCTGCAGCTCACGCTCTCCATCGTGTGGAAGGGCGCGCGGGAGCGGGGATTCACCCCCGTGCACCTGGCGGAGTGGATGTGCGCGGCGCCGGCGCGGCTGGCGGGGCTGCAGGGCCGCAAGGGCGCCATCGCTCCCGGCTGCGACGCGGATCTCGTCGTCTGGAACCCGGAGGCGGACTCCGTCGTCGATCCCGCGAACCTCCACCATCGCCATCCCGTGACGCCCTACGCGGGCGCCGCCCTTCCGGGCGTGGTGGAGGCCACGTACCTTCGTGGGCGCCGTATCCACGACCGCGGCCGCCTCGCGGAGCCCGCCGGACGCGTCCTTTCCCGCCACACGCGATGACGAACTTCGAGGAGCTGGTGGACCTGGCGTCGGAGCGGCTGGGCGGCGCCGTGCTGCTGGCCAACGACGAGTTCTTCGCGCCGAAGGAAGCGCTGCTCAAGCCGGAGCCGGCGGAGTGGCGCGAGGACGAGTACACGGAGCGCGGCAAGTGGATGGACGGCTGGGAGACCCGCCGCCGCCGCGAGCCCGGCTACGACTGGTGCGTCGTCCGCCTGGGCGTTCCCGGCGTCGTCCACGGGCTGGTGGTGGACACGGCGTTCTTTCGCGGCAACTACCCGGAAAGCTGCTCCGTGGAGGGGTGCGAGGCCCCGGGCGTCCCCGATCCGCGGTCGCTGGCGGCGGAGGCGGAATGGTTCGAGATCCTGCCCCGCTCGCCGCTGCAGGGGGATGCGAAGAACCGCTTTGCGGTGGATGCCCAGCGCACGGTCACGCACCTGCGCCTCAACATCTTTCCCGACGGCGGCGTGGCCCGGCTGCGCGTGCACGGATGGGCGCGCCCGCGGTGGACGCGGTTCGCGCTGCAGGGCGGGGAGGTGGACCTGGCGGCGCTGGAGAACGGCGGCTGGGTGCCGCTGTGCAGCGACATGTTCTTCGGCCACCGGCAGAACCTGATCCTTCCCGGCCGCTCGCGCTTCATGGGCGATGGATGGGAGACGCGCCGCCGCCGCGGGCCCGGCCACGACTGGAGCATCGTGCGGCTGGGCGCGCCGGGCGCCATCCACCGCATCGAGCTGGACACGGACCACTTCAAGGGGAACGCCCCCGGCCGCTGCTCGCTGGAGGGGGTGCACGCCCCCGGCGCCGCGGACGACGCGCTGGCCCACGCGGCGGGGTGGATGCCGCTGCTGCCCGAGACGCCCCTGCAGCCCCACACCCGCCACCGCTGGGAAGACGAGGTGCGGCCGATCGGCCC
>DASTNU010000809.1:0-10799 GCA_035720605.1 Longimicrobium sp.
TGCTGCGGCCGCCGGCGGCTCCGTCGTCCGTGGCGGGCGCGGTGGCCGGGCAGGCCTTCATCGCCAGCAGCGCGGACCCGGCCAAGCCCAAGGGCGCCGAGCCCGAGGGCGGCGCGGGTGTGGCGAGCCACCACATCTCCACCAGGACGCTGGTGCTGACCAACAGCGGCGCCACCCCGCTGGCGTGGACCGCGGTGGACAGCGTGAGCTGGCTGTCGGTGAGCCCCGCCAGCGGCACGCTGGCCGTGGGGGCCAGCGTCACGCTGAACGTGACGGTGAACGTGGATTCGCTGGCGAACGGCACCCACAACACCACGCTGGTGCTGGCGGGCGACGGGTACACCGAGAGCGTGCCGGTGACGGTGGGCGTCACCACGGGCGCCATGCTGACCAGCGGCGTGGCGGTGGACAGCCTGTCCGGGGCGGGCGGGTCGCAGCAGTTCTTCGGGATCGTCGTTCCGGCCGGGGCGGACTCGCTGGTGGTCACCATCAGCGGCGGCAGCGGCGACGCGGACCTGTACGTCCGGCGCGGGGCGCTGCCCACCACCTCGGCGTGGGACTGCCGGCCGTTCTCCGGCGGCAACAACGAGCGGTGCACGGCCGTTTCACCGGTCGGGGACAGCTACTACATCATGCTGCGCGGGTTCACCTCGTACTCCCTGACGACCCTGCAGGCCACCGTCTTCGGGGCACCCACGCGCCCCGACGCGCCGACCGGCGTGACGGCGACGGGGGCCGGGGCGGGGAAGGTGAACGTGGCCTGGGCGGACGAGAGCGACGACGAGACCTTCTTCCGGGTGCGCCGCGGCCTGCGCAACCCCGACGGGACCTTCGCCCCGTACGTGACGGTGGGGCAGCGCGGGCCCAACAACACCAGCCTGGTGGACAGCACGGTGGTGGTGGGCGCCACCTACCGCTACCAGGTGCAGGCGTGCAACGCGCTGGGCTGCACCAGCTCCACGCCGTCGTCCGCCATCACCATCGTGCTGCCGCCGGCGGCGCCCACGGGGCTGGCGGGGACGGTGGTGGTGGGTGGCGAGGTGGACCTGACCTGGACGGACGCCAGCAGCAACGAGACGTCGTTCCGGGTGCGGCGCGCCCTGCGCAACCCGGACGGCACCTACCCGGCGTACACCACCATCCGCACCCTGCCGGGGGGGTCGACGACGTACGCCGACACCAGCGCGGCGACGGGGAGCACCTACCGGTACCTGGTGCAGGCGTGCAATGGCGGCGGGTGCGCCAACTCCGGCGCGCTGGTGGTGTCGGTGCCGGCGCTGCCGGCCGCGCCCACGGGGGTGACGGCCACCGCGGTCTCGTCGTCGCAGGTGAACCTGGCCTGGACGGACGCCAGCACCAACGAGAGCCAGTTCCGGGTGCGGCGCACCATCCGCAACCCCGACGGCACCTATCCGCCGTACGTGACCATCGCCACGCGGAGCGCGGGGGTGACCACGTACCAGGACATGACCGTGACCTCGGGTGCGATCCACCGCTACATCCTCCAGGCGTGCAACGCCAGCGGGTGCAGCAACTCCACCTCGGTGACCGTCACCGTGCCGTGACCGGGTGACGTAGCACCACACGCAGGAGGCCGTCCCCGCGGGTGCGGGGACGGCCTCCTGCGTGTCGCTCCGCCAGTACCGGACGAAGCCGGGACGCATTATGTTTCCGGCTGCTTCGCGCCTGGCCCGGCCGCCCTCCCGCAGTTGCTGCGCACTCCGCGACACTCCCGGCGAAGGGATTCCCGTTTTCCGCCGTCTCCGGCGGACGCTTTTCGGCACTCTTTTACACGCGTCCCGTCATGCCGCAGATCCCGTCTCTCTCTCGGCTGCGCGCTTCGCTGGTGCTGCTGGCCGCCCTGGCGGCGTGCGACCGGGGCGCGGCCGACCTGCCCACCGCCGCCCCGCACCCGGGCGACGCCGCGACCCGCCTGGTGCTCGCGGGCAAGGACTCCATCCCCGGCCGCTACATCGTGGTCTTCAGGGAGGGCCGGGTGGGCAGCGCCGCGGCCGCCGCCCGGGAGCTGGTGCCGGCGCACCACGGCAAGGTGCACTTCACCTACGAGCACGCGCTCAAGGGCTTCGCGGCCAACCTTACGCAGGCGGCAGTGCAGGCGCTGCTCGCCAACCCGCGGGTGGCGTACGTGGCGCAGGACGGGATGGCGACGCCCTCCGACACGCAGAGCTCCGCCACCTGGGGGCTGGACCGCATCGACCAGCGCGACCTGCCGCTGAACGGCACATACACGTACAGTCGTACCGGCGAAGGGGTGACGGCGTACGTGATCGACACCGGGATCCTGACGGCGCACACCGAGTTCGGGGGCCGTGCCAGCGTGGGCGGCGACTTCGTGGGCGACGGGCAGGACGGGCAGGACTGCAACGGGCACGGCACACACGTGGCCGGCACCATCGGCGGCGCCACGTACGGCGTGGCCAAGGAGGTGGAGCTGGTGGCGCTGCGCGTGTTCCCCTGCTCCGGCGACACGCCGTTCTCCACCATCATCGCGGCGGTGGACTGGGTGACCGCCAACGCGCAGCAGCCCGCGGTGGTGAACATGTCGCTGGGTGGTGGCTTCTACGAGCCGCTGAACCAGGCGGTGCAGGCGTCGATCGCGGACGGCAACACCTACGTGGTGGCCGCGGGCAACGAGTACGCCGACGCCTGCAACGTGTCGCCGGCCAGCACCCCCGAGGCGATCACCGTCGGCGCGTCCGACACGTACGACTCGCGCTGGCTGTACAGCAACATCGGGAGCTGCGTGGACGTGTTCGCGCCGGGGGACTACATCACCAGCGCGTGGTGGACCAGCACCACCGCCACCAACACCATCAGCGGCACCTCCATGGCCTCGCCGCACGTGGCGGGCGTGGCGGCGCTGTACCTGGAGACGAATCCCACCGCCGCCCCCGCCGCGGTGGCGTCCGTCATCGTGAACAGCTCTACGCGCGGCCGCGTCACCGACGCGCAGGGAACGCCCAACCGGCTGGTGTACTCGCCCTTGATCGTTCCCCCGTTCCTGACGGACGAGTTCGCCCTGGGGTTCTCCGTGCTGCATCCCCCCGCCGGCGAGCCGGAAGGCGCCGCCCCGGCCGGGGGTGCGGCGCCCGCCGCGACCCTCACCACCAGGCCGCTGGTGCTGACGAACACCGGCGCCACCCCGCTGGCGTGGACCGCGGCGGACAGCGTGAGCTGGCTCTCCGTGAGTCCCGCCAGCGGCACGCTGGCCGCGGGGGCGAGCGTCACGCTGAGCGTCCGGGTGGATGGGGATGCGCTGGCGGCGGGCACCCACAACGCCACGCTGGTGCTGTCGGGGGGCGGGCATACCGAGCGCATGCCGGTCACCGTGGGCGTCGTCACCGGCGTCATGCTGACCAGCGGCGTACCGGTCGAGGACCTGTCCGGGGGAACCTGGTCCGAGCAGTTCTTCGGGATCGTGGTGCCGGCCGGCGCGGACTCGCTGGTGGTGGCCACCAGCGGGGGCAGCGGCAGCTTGATCCTGTTCGTGCGCCGGGGCACGGTGCCCAGGATCGGGGAATATGACTGCGGGCAGTCGAACCCCGGCAACGACGAACGGTGCGTGATCGCCCTGCCGACGGCGGACAACTACTACATCATGTTGATGGGGCACATCCCCTACGAAGGGGCGACCCTGCTGGCCACGATCCATGGCCTGCCCTCCCGCCCCGACGCGCCCACCGGCGTGACGGCGACGGGTGCCGGCACCGGCAGGGTGAACGTCGCCTGGGCGGACAGCAGCGACAACGAGACGTACTTCCGGGTGCGCCGCAGCCAGCGCAACGGCGACGGCACCTTCGGCGTGTACCAGACGGTGGGCCAGCGGGGGCCCAACAACCGGAGCATGGTGGACAGCACCGTGGTGCTGGGCGCCACCTACCGCTACCAGGTGCAGGCGTGCAACGCGCTGGGCTGCACCAGCTCCGCGCCGTCGTCCGCCATCACCATCGTGCCGCCGCCGGCGGCGCCCACGGGGCTGGCGGGGGTGGTGGTCGCGGGCGGAGAGGTGGACCTGACGTGGACGGACGCCAGCAGCACCGAGACCTCGTTCCGGGTGCGGCGCGCCACGCGCAACCCCGACGGAACCTTCCCGGCGTACACCACCATCCGCACCCTGCCGGGGGGCACCACGGCGTACGCCGACACCAGCGCGGCGACGGGGAGCACCTACCGCTACCAGGTGCAGGCGTGCAACGCGGGCGGGTGCGTCTCCTCCGCCGCCGTGGTGGTGACGGTGCCCGCGCTCCCGGCGGCGCCCACGGGCCTCACCGCGATCTTCTCGTCGTCGCAGGTGAACCTGATCTGGACGGACGCGAGCACCAACGAGAGCCAGTTCCGGGTGCGGCGCACCATCCGCAACCCCGACGGGACCTACCCGCCGTACGTGACGCTCGCGACGCGGCCGGCGGGAACGACCAGCTACCTCGACACGAGCGTGACCCCGGGTGCGATCCACCGCTACATCATCCAGGCGTGCAACGCCAGCGGATGCGCCAACTCCACCAACGTGGCCGTCAGCGTACCCGCCTCGTGATCATCCCCCCTGATGTAGCCGGTAGCGCCGATCGGAAGACGGGAAGGCCGTCCTCGCCCCCGCGGGAACGGCTTCCGTCGTCTTCCGGCCGGCGAAAGCCGGCCGTAGGGTATCGCGAGGGAGGCAGGATTGTCCCAATCGGGGCCTATCCGCCACACGCGGTGAAGCCACATGTTTCGCTAAACTCCTGTTCCGCAACTGCTTCCGGGATTCGTACCAGACGGCACCGGTTCTGCAGAGTGGCGGGTATCCTCTGGCGCTTGCGGCATGGCCCTCCCCGGGCCGGCTCTGCCGGACGCGCTCCCTGTCCGTGGACGATTATCCCCGATTTTCGCATGAACCGAAAACTGCATTCCGCTCGTTTCCTGGTACCCATGGCGCTGCTCGCCGCCCTGGCGGCGTGCGACGACGGCCGGCCCGAGCTGCCCACGGCGGCTCCCGGCCCCCTGTCCGGCGACGTCCGGTTCCTGGGGGCCGAGGATCCGGTCCCCGGCCGCTACATCGTCGCCTTCAGGGAAGACCGGGTGGGGAGCGCCGCGGCCGCCGCGCAGGAGCTGGTGCCGGCGCTCGGCGGCAAGGTGCACTTCACCTACGAGCACGCGCTCAAGGGCTTCGCGGCGGACCTTTCGCCGGCCGCGGTGCAGGCGCTGCTGGCCGACCCGCGGGTGGCGTACGTGGCGCAGGACGGGATGGTGATGCCGGCCGACACGCAGACGTCCGCCCCCTGGGGGCTGGACCGCATCGACCAGCGCGACCAGCCGCTCAACGCCCTGTACACGTACGACCGCACCGGGGCAGGAGTGACGGCGTACGTGATCGACACCGGGATCCTGACGGCGCACACCGAGTTCGGGGGCCGTGCCAGCGTGGGCGGCGACTTCGTGGGCGACGGGGAGGACGGGCAGGACTGCAACGGGCACGGCACGCACGTGGCCGGCACCATCGGCGGCGCCACCTACGGCGTGGCCAAGGAGGTGGAGCTGGTGGCGCTGCGCGTGTTCCCCTGCTCCGGCGGCGCGGCGTACTCCATCGTCATCGCGGCGGTGGACTGGGTGACCGCCAACGCGCAGCAGCCCGCGGTGGTGAACATGTCGCTGGGCGGCTACTACTACGAGCCGATGAACCAGGCGCTGCAGGCCTCCATCGCCGCGGGGAACACCTACGTGGTGGCGGCGGGCAACGACAACTGGGATGCCTGCGGCTATTCGCCGGCCAGCACCCCCGAGGCGATCACGGTCGCCGCGACCACCAGCTACGATTCGCGCTCCTGGTTCAGCAACTGGGGCTCCTGCGTGGACGTGTTCGCCCCGGGAAGCGACATCACCAGCGCCTGGTGGTCCAGCACCACGGCCACCAACACCATCAGCGGCACCTCCATGGCCTCGCCGCACGTGGCCGGGGTGGCGGCGCTGTACCTGGAGGCCAACCCTTCGGCCACCCCCGCCGCCGTGGCCACCGCCATCCAGCACAGCGCGTCCCTGGACCGCGTCACCGACGTGGCCGGCTCGCCCAACCGGCTGGTGTACTCGCCC
The DNA here is from genome assembly GCA_035720605.1 of Longimicrobium sp. Classification (GTDB taxonomy): domain Bacteria; phylum Gemmatimonadota; class Gemmatimonadetes; order Longimicrobiales; family Longimicrobiaceae; genus Longimicrobium. The sequence continues at coordinate 6,088 of DASTNU010000809.1, forward strand.
CTCACCGTTCCGCGCTTCCTGGCCAACCCCAGGGTGCTGGAGTTCGCCGTGCTGCGGATGGACGCCGGGGGCTCGTCGGCGGCGGGTACGGTGGCCAGGCAGGCCTTTACCGCCAGCGGCGCGGGGGCGGCCAAGACGGAGCGGGCCGGCGGCGGGGGCGTGGGGGCGGCAAGCCAACACCTCTCCACCCGGACCCTGGTGCTGACCAACAGCGGCGCCACCCCGCTGGCGTGGACCGCGCTGGACAGCGTGGCCTGGATGTCGGTGAGCCCCGCCGGCGGCACCCTGGCCGCGGGGGCCAGCGTCACGCTGAACGTGACGGTGAACGCGGATTCGCTGGCGGCGGGCACCCACAACACCACGCTGGTGCTGGCCGGGGACGGGCACACCGAGAGCGTGCCGGTGACGGTGGCCGTCACCACCGGCGCCATGCTGGCCAACGGCGTGGCGGTGGACAGCCTGTGGGGGGATTACTCCACGCCGGAGCGGTTCTTCGGGATCGCCGTCCCGGCCGGGGCCGACTCGCTGGTGGTCACCATCAGCGGCGGCAGCGGCGACGCGGACCTGTACGTGCGCCGCGGCGCGCTTCCCACCTACGCGCTGTGGGACTGCCGGCCGTACTACGGCGGCAACTACGAGCGGTGCACGGCCGCCCTGCCGGCCGCGGACAACTACTACATCATGCTGCACACGTTCTCCCCGTACTCCGACGTGACCCTCCTGGCCACCATCTACGGCCTGCCCGCCCGTCCCGACGCGCCCACCGGCGTGACGGCGACGGGGGCCGGGGCGGGGAAGGTGAACGTGGCCTGGGCCGACAACAGCGACGACGAGACGGTGTTCCGGGTGCGCCGCGCCACGCGCAACGGCGACGGCACCTTCGGCCCGTACGCGACGGTGGGGCAGCGGGGGCCCAACAACAGGTCGCTGCTGGACAGCACGGTGGTGGTGGGCGCCACCTACCGCTACCAGGTGCAGGCGTGCAACGCGCTGGGGTGCACCAGCTCCGCGCCGTCGTCCGCCATCACCATCGTGCTGCCGCCGGCGGCGCCCACGGGGCTGGCGGGGGTGGTGGTCGCGGGCGGCGAGGTGGACCTGACCTGGACGGACGCCAGCAGCAACGAGACGTCGTTCCGGGTGCGGCGCGCCCTGCGCAACCCGGACGGCACCTTCCCGGCGTACACCACCATCCGCACCCTGCCGGGGGGAACGACGGCGTACGCCGACACCAGCGCGGCGCTGGGGAGCACCTACCGGTACCAGGTGCAGGCGTGCAACGGCGGCGGGTGCGCCACCTCCGGCGCCGTGGTGGCGACGGTGCCGACGATCCCGGCGGCGCCCCCGGCCATCGGGGGGGCGGCGGTCTCGTCGTCGCGGGTGGACCTCCAGTGGACGGACGGCAGCACCAACGAGACCCAGTTCCGGGTGCGGCGCACCATCCGCAACCCCGACGGGACCTACCCGCCGTACGTGACCATCGCCACGCGGAGCGCGAACGTGACCACCTACCCGGACACGACCGTGACCCCGGGTGCCATCCACCGCTACATCGTCCAGGCGTGCAACATCAGCGGATGCAGCAACTCGCCCAACGTAGCCATCACCGTGCCGGGATCGTGACGGCCGGGTGATGTAGCTCGATTGGATCGATCGGAAGGCGGAAGGCCGTCCCTGCACCCGCGGGGACGGCCTTCTGCCCATCGGCCAGGGCTGCTGGCGAAGGCCCGGTGATACCGCAAAAAGAATGGGCCTCACGCAGAGTCAGCAGAGTGAGCAGAGTTTTCTCGTGCCGTTTCCTCTGCTCTCGGGGATGGAGCAGACGGGCAATACATTGATGCACAACGGTTTCTGCGTAACGCGCCGGGCGGCATCGGTCCTGCTGCTCCACGGGCCATCCCCATGGCGTGCGCGAGGGTGGGCCCTCTCCAGCCGATGGGTCCGGACGCCCGCTGGATCGAGCTGCGCATCCCCGGTGCGGATACGGGGCTGGTGATCGTGAAGCCGATGATGCCGGAGAACCGCGTCGGCGGGTTCACGAACATGGCCTTCGTCGCCGACGACGTGCAGAAGACCTGGGAGGAGCTTTCCGCCCGCGGCGTGGAGTTCACCCAGCCGCCCAAGACGGAGCAGTGGGGCACCGGCGCCGTCTTCCAGGACCCCGACGGCAACCTCTTCGCGTTGTCGTCGAAGTAGCCGCAGACGCAAAGAGGCGGCCCATGCGGGCCGCCTCTTTGCGTACATCAACCGGGCCATATCACCTGGCTCAGGCAGCCGTCCGGGCGCGGATAACGCTTGCCATCGCCCGCAATGCCTGGTTCACTGCCTCGGCGTCTGGAAAGATCTCCGCAAGGTCAGGATCGATCGGTACCAGGTTCACGCCGTCCTGGAAGCGTGCCGCGAATTGCCCACGAATGCCTTTGCGGAGTTCCTCAGGGCTGAAATCGTATTCTTCGCGCATTTCGTCGTCAGGGTTCGAGAGACCGCTCATAGTTCCTCCTCTCGCGCGACGTCATTACTCGCGCACTGATCAGGCGTACCGCGTCGCCCCGCAATGTGAGGCTTACGATCAGGTACCGCCCCGTACGCGCACACCCGAAGAGCAGCATTCGAGACTCGCGCTCCGAGTGATCCGGATCGGGCATCGTCGTGGAGAGCGGATCGGCGAGCACCGTCAGCGCCTCTTCGAAAGAGATACCATGCCTCCGTTGATTCTGCTCGGCCTTCTCCGGATCCCACTCGACGTCGAGTCCCATCGAACGAATGTAGGTAAGCTGGTGATTGGAGCAAGCCTGAAACAGTCACGGGGGTGACTGCCGCCGTTTGCGATCGCTCCTGTAACCGACCTTGTCGTTCTCAACTTACGCCCGCACGAGCTTCTTGTACTTGATGCGGTGGGGGATGTCGGCGGCGGGGCCGAGGCGGCGCTTCCTGTCGGCCTCGTACTCGCGGTAGTTGCCCTCGTACCACACCACCTCGCTCTCGCCCTCGAACGCCAGGATGTGCGTGGCGATGCGGTCCAGGAACCAGCGGTCGTGGCTGATCACCACCGCACATCCCGCAAAGTCCAGCAGCGCCTCCTCCAGCGCGCGCAGCGTATCCACGTCCAGGTCGTTGGTGGGCTCGTCAAGCAGGATCAGGTTGCCGCCCTCCTTGAGCACCTTGGCCAGGTGCACCCGGTTGCGCTCGCCGCCGGAAAGCGTCTTCACCAGCTTCTGCTGGTCCGCGCCCTTGAAGTTGAACCATCCGCAGTAGGCGCGGCTGTTCACCTTCATCTTCCCCAGCTCGATGGTGTCCTCGCCGCCGGAAAGCTCCTGCCACACGGAGTTCTCGCCGTTCAGTGAGTCGCGGCTCTGGTCCACGTACGCCAGCTTGACGGTGCCGCCCACCTTCAGCGCCCCGGAATCCGGCTGCTCCTTCCCCGTGATCATGCGGAACAGCGTCGTCTTTCCCGCGCCGTTGGGGCCGATGACGCCCACGATGCCGCCGCGCGGCAGGCGCAGGTTGAGCCCCTCGAAGAGGAGCTTGTCGCCGTACCCCTTGGCCACGTCTTCCGCGACCACCACCTCGTCGCCCAGGCGCGGGCCGGCGGGGATGATGATCTCGGCCGTGGTGATCTTCTCGCGCTGGTCGGCGTTCAGCAGCTGTTCGTAGCCCTGGATGCGCGCCTTGCTCTTGGCCTGCCGCGCGCGCGGCGCCATGCGAACCCACTCCAGCTCGCGCTCCAGCGTGCGGCTGCGCGCCGAGGCCTGCTTTTCCTCGCGGCGCAGCCGCTCCTGCTTCTGCTCCAGCCAGCTCGAGTAGTTGCCCTTCCAGGGAATGCCCTCGCCGCGGTCCAGTTCCAGGATCCACTCCGCCACGTTGTCCAGGAAGTAGCGGTCGTGGGTGATGGCCACGATGGTGCCGGTGAACGCCGCCAGGTGGTGCTCCAGCCAGGCGACCGACTCGGCGTCCAGGTGGTTGGTGGGCTCGTCCAGCAGCAGCAGGTCCGGCTCTTCCAGCAGCACCTTGCACAGCGCCACGCGCCGCCGCTCGCCGCCGGAAAGGTTCTCGACGCGCGCGTCGGGCGGGGGCAGGCGCAGCGCCTCCATGGCGATCTCGATCTTGCGGTCCAGCTCCCACAGGTTGGCGGCGTCGATGGCGTCCTGGAGGCGCGCCTGCTCCTCCAGCAGCTTGTTCATCTCGTCGTCGTCGCTCACGTCGCCAAAGCTGGCGTTCACCTCGTCGAAGCGGCGCAGCAGGTCGCGCTGGGCGCGGACCGCCTCTTCCACGTTGCCGCGCACGTCCAGCGCGGGGTCCAGCTCCGGCTCCTGCGACAGGTAGCCGACGCGGGTGCCCTCGGCGGCCCACGCCTCGCCGTTGAAGTCCTTGTCCACCCCGGCCATGATGCGCAGCAGGGACGACTTGCCGCTGCCGTTGGGGCCGACGACGCCGATCTTGGCGCCGGGGTAGAAGGAGAGCCAGATGCCCTTGAGGATCTCGCGGTTGGGCGGCACCACCTTCCGCAGCTCCTTCATCACGTAGATGAACCGCGACGTATCGAGATTGCTCATCAGTCCAGGATCGGGTAGATGTCCATCGAGGAGCGGCCGCGCCGCCCCGTGCAGGTCGTTTGGCGGCGGGAAGATAGCACCTGCGCGGCGGCGGCGGGAGGTGGGGGCGGGTGAAGGGGTGAAGGGGTGAAGGGGTGAAGGGGTGAAGGGGTGAAGGGGTGA
>DASTNU010000810.1:0-2184 GCA_035720605.1 Longimicrobium sp.
CCGCGCGTACGGCATCCCCGTGCGCGACCTGCCGGACCCCGGACTCTCGACGCGCGGCAAGCGCCTGCACCAGCTGATGGAGCTGGCGAAGAACGCGGAGATCGCCGGCGTGCACCTGGTGGGCGAGTTCCGCGAGGACCGCGCGGTGCTCTTCGCCACCGCCGGCGGCACGGTCAAGCGCACCTCGCTGGACCAGTTCACCCGGCCGCGCGCCGGCGGGGTGGAGGCGATCTCCCTCCGCGGCGGCGACCGGCTGGCGTTCGTCGCCGTCACCGACGGCGAGCAGGACGTGGTGCTGGCAGGCTCCGGCGGGCGCGCCATCCGCTTTCGCGAGGGCGAGATCCCGCTGATGGGCCGCGCCACGCAGGGCGTCCGCGGGATGAAGCTGGACGGCAGGGAGAAGCTGGTGGGGATGGCGGCGGGCCGCGCGGACACGGCGCTGGTCGCGGTCACCGCGCGCGGCCAGGGCAAGCGCTTCACCATGGACGACCTGCCGCCGCAGAAGCGCGACGGCAAGGGCACCATCGTCGTGCCCGCCGGCAAGGAGCTCGGCGACCTGGTGGCGCTGATGCAGCTGGGCGTCACCGACCTGGCGGCCGTCACGGCGGCGGGGGAGATGATGCGCATCCGCCGCGCCGGGCTCCCCCCCTTGCCGCGCGAGGCCCGTCCCGAGCCCGTGCTGGAGCTGGCGAAGAGCGAGCGCATCGTTTCCGTCACCCACTACGCCGAGCGCGACGCCGCCACTCCCCTCACCACCACCGACGAGCTGCTGGAGGACCCGTCCGTGAACGGCGGATCGTCGGGTGATGGCGTCGAGGGTGGTGGGGATGATGATGGCGGCAGCGATGGGGGAGGAGGAGGCGGAGCCGCTCCGTCCACCGCGGGCAACGCCGGCCCGGCGGATGAGGATGCGGCGCCCCTCGCGCCCGTCGTCGCGGAATCCGAGGAAGGTGAGCTGTTCACCGACGCGGCGGACGTGGCCGGCGCGGACGAGGACGCCATCATCGAGGAGCCGATCGTCCGCCCCCGCCGCACTCGCAAGCCGGCTCGCGCAGCCGCTGCCCCCGAGCCGGCGCCGGCCCCCATCCCGCCGCAGACCCCCGCGCCCAGACGCTCGCGCAAGGCCGCGCCCGCCCCTGTCCCGGAGCCGACGCCGGAGCCGGAGCCGAGTCCGCCACGAGCGAAGCGAGGCCGCAAACCCGCCGCCGCGGAAGCCGCGCCCGCGTCGCCGCCGGCGCCCGCTGCGGAAGCCGCCCCGAAGCGCGGGAAGAAAGCCCCTGCCGCGGCCCCCGCCCCCGAGCCGCCCGCCCCGCCGAAGCGCGGCAAAGCCCCCCGCGCCACCGCGCCCGAGCCGACCCCGCCGCCGCCTTCCGCGGAACCCGGCAAGCGCGGGAAAAAGCAAGCCGACGACGACGAGCTGGACCTCTTCGGCTGATCGCGTACAGCATCGGCCCGGCTCGACGCCGGGCCGAGTCGCTTCGTATCGGTGTGGGCCGAGGCGAGTTATCGGAAGTTTATCGGCACTTTATCGGAGGGTTATCGGAAGTTACTATCAGGTAACCTCAACAGGATTTCCGATGGACGGACCCGGATGGAGCCCCCGGTGGAACTACACCGATCGCATCGTTCAGGCGCTGACGGAAATTTCCGGCACCAGCGCCGCGGTGGAGCAGCACGCATGGTCTCCCGTCGTCGAGGAGGAAATCCGGTTTCACGCCCGCCTTCGCTCCACCCACTTCTCCACCCGCATCGAAGGGAACCGGCTCACCCTCGCGGAAGCGGAGGAGGTCATCCGGGGCAGGAGGGTCCGGTTCGCCGGCCGCGAGCGCGACGTCAGGGAGGTAGACAACTACTGGCACGCCATGCTCCAGGTAGAAGCCTGGGGCCGCGAGAGGTCACCCATCTCCGAAGGGATGATCCGGAAGCTGCACGCGGTCGTCGAGAAAGGGCGCCGGCGCAAGGCTTCGGAGTATCGCATCCAGCAGAACGTCGTTCGCGACTCGGCGTCCGGGCGCATCGTCTACCTGCCGCCCGAGGCGAAGGACGTGCCGATGCTGATGGCCGACCTGGTCGCTTGGATCCGCGATGCGGAAAAGGGAGGAATTCATCCGGCCGTCATCGCCGGGCTGGCGCACTACCAGTTCGTGACCATCCACCCGTTCATGGACGGCAATGGGCGAACGG
>DASTNU010000811.1:0-2991 GCA_035720605.1 Longimicrobium sp.
CCGTTCCTGACGCTCACGTCGCGGATCGCCAGCAGCGCCACGCGCATGGTGCACCTGGTGGGCGACCTGCTGGACTTTACCCGCAGCCGCCTGGGCGGGGGCATCCCCATCGACCGTGCCCCCATGAACATGGGAAAGGCCGTGCACGACGTGGTGGACGAGATCGCGGCGGCGCACCCGACGCGCACCATCCGTGTGGACGCCCGCGGCGAGCTGAAGGGCGATTGGGACTGCGCGCGCATCAGCCAGACGCTGGCGAACCTCGTCGTCAACGCGCTGGAGCACGGCTCCGACGGAACGGAGGTCGCGGTGCTGGTGGGCGGCACGGACGAGGAGGTCACGATCGGCGTGACCAACCGCGGCCCCGCCATTTCCGCCGACCGCCTGAACGGGATCTTCAATCCCATGAAGCCCAGGGAGGCCACGGGGAACGCCCCGGCCGGCGGCCCCACCGCCAACCTGGGGCTGGGACTCTACATCGCCGAGCGGATCGTGAACGCGCACGGCGGAAGGATCGAGGTGAAGTCGTCGGAAGCCGGCGGCACCACCTTCACCGTCCACCTGCCGCGGAACGAATGAGCAGGCCGCCGCCCGTCCGTCTGCACGATCGCAGACACCCGCCGGCCACGGCCGGGAGGGCTCCTCACGTCCGAAGGACCGTATGAGCACGCTGAGCCCGGATGCCGCACCGCTGGACGACGAGGCGCGCACCGCCCTGGTCGCGCGCGGGCTGGAGGAGCTGCTGGGCGAGGCCAACCTGGCCCGCTGGGAGGCGGAGACGGCGGACCGCGCCCGCAACACCTTCCTGGGCACCATCTCGCACGAGTTCCGCACGCCGCTCACGGCCGTGCAGGGCTACGCCGACCTGCTGGCCGACGAGACGGCGGACGTCCTTCCCGATCCGCAGCGCCGCCAGGTGGAGCGCATTCGCGCGGCCAGCGACCATCTGCTCGGGCTGATCGAGGAGATCCTGCAGTTCGCGCAGCACCAGGCGGGGCGCGCGGAGCTTCGCCTGCGGATGGTGGACCTGGCCGACGTGACCCGGGACGTGGCGGTGATGGTGGAGCCCCTGGCTGCCGCCAAGGAGCTGGGCTTCACCGCGCGCATCCCCGCGGGGCCGATCCCCTTCTGCACCGACCCGGGCAAGTTCCGCCAGATCGTCCTGAACCTGGCCGCCAACGCGGTGAAGTTCACCACGGGCGGCGAGATCGGGCTGGAGCTGGAGGTGGTGGACCGCTACGTCGTGCTGCGGGTGAGCGACACGGGACTGGGCATTGCCCCCGGGCACGCCGAGCACGTGTTCAACCCGTTCTGGCAGGTGGACCAGTCCAACGGCCGCGCGGGAGGAACGGGGCTGGGGCTGGCGGTCACGCGCCAGCTCGCCGTCCTGCTGGAAGGCGAGGTGACGGTGCGGAGCGAACTCGGCGGTGGAAGCGTCTTCACCGTGCGGCTTCCGCCCCTCTCTCCCCCCGACACCACCGCCAGGCCGGAGGCGCCGCCCCCGTACGCGCAGGTGGAGCACCGGGTGGCGGGGCGCAGGGGTCCGCCCCGCCGGGGTGCCACGCCGGCTCCGCGCGACGAGCCGGCTCCGCCGGACGAGCGGCGGGCCGGCGAGGGGTAACGGCCGCCGCGACGGCCCCCAGCGCTGCGGCTCGCCCGGGTGCGGTGCGTGTCCGCCGGACCCTTTCCCACTCCCGGTGTATGGGAGACCCGGAGCCGCTTTCGCGGCGCCGGGCACGACCTCACGGCAAGCGAGGCTCCAATGAGACCCATCGACACTCGTCCGGGCACATCTCCGCCGCCCGGCACCGACGCCTTTCCCCCCGCCGCTCCGCACGCCGTCCCCGCCTACTCCCCCACGCGCTGGCTCGCCACGCTCTCCCGCTGGTGGGGGTATGCGCGCGACGCCTACGCGGCTCGAACGGGGATGTGGGGCTCGGGCCGCAACCACTTCTTTCCGCGCGCGGTCCAGCCGGCCGTCGTGGTGCCCGCGGAGGCTGCCGCCCCGCGCGGCGTCACCGTGCGGAAGGGATGATTCCATCCGCGGGATGAGCGGCGGATGAGCGGCGGTGTCGTGCGCCGGCTCCGGGAAAACGAAAAGCCCCGGCTCCTCGCGAGAGGAGCCGGGGCTTTTTCATCAAGAACAACGCAAACGGAGGCGGAGGGACTCGAACCCCCAAAGGCTTGCGCCCGCCGCATTTCGAGTGCGGTGCCTTACCAGTTAGACTACGCCTCCAACGATCTTTCCGACACACAGTCGGGACGGCCGGATTTGAACCGGCGACCCCTCGCTCCCGAAGCGAGTGCTCTACCGGGCTGAGCCACGTCCCGAAAACCCAAACCTACCCTGCGGAGCGGACCGGGTGGGATTCGAACCCACGAGGGCTGTTAACCCCACACGATTTCCAATCGTGCTCCTTAAGCCGCTCGGACACCGGTCCAGGGCGGAGCGGAGAGGGCGGGATTCGAACCCGCGTCTGCCTTTTGAGCAGGACGGTTTAGCAAACCGTTGGTTTTAGCCACTCACCCACCTCTCCATGCCGATGCGTACGCGGTCAGCCCACCGCGTGCGCCCGAGTTGCCCCCCCAGGGCTCGAACCTGGACTTTCCTGATCCAGAGTCAGGCGTGTTGCCAATTACACCAGGGGGCACCGTACCCGAATTTTCAAAAACTAGAGCGGGAGACGGGGCTCGAACCCGCGACCCTCAGCTTGGGAAGCTGATGCTCTGCCAACTGAGCTACTCCCGCGCTCTCCGGACCGGCAAATCTAACGCGACTGCCGCCGATTGACCAGAGCCACCGGTCGGATTTGAACCGACGACCGCTCGATTACGAATCGAGTGCTCTACCCCTGAGCTACGGTGGCAGCAGCCTGTTTCTCCTCCATCAGTGGAGCCGAGGGGAATCGAACCCCTGACCTCTGCAGTGCGATTGCAGCGCTCTCCCAGCTGAGCTACGGCCCCTTGTCCTTCAAACTCTCGCAGTGGGCG
>DASTNU010000812.1:0-6273 GCA_035720605.1 Longimicrobium sp.
CTCACGCACTCACGCACTCACGCACTTCCCTCCATGAATCCCACCGTCTTCATCATCGACGACGACCCGGACCAGGTGGCGCTGGTGACGGCGCAGATCGAGCGCGGGCGCCGCTTCGCCACCAAGGGGTTCACGCGGGCGGAGGGCGCGCTGGAGGAGATCCGCGCCGATCCGCCCGACGCGGTGGTCTGCGACCTGGTGATGCCGGGGATGGACGGCATCGCCTTCGTGCGGCGGGTGCGCGAGATCGACGGGTCCATGCCCATCATCATCGCCACGGCGCGGGGGACGGAGGGGGACGCGGAGCGGGCGCTGGAGGCGGGGGCCACCGACTTCGTCACCAAGCCCATCGAGCCGCGCGCGCTGGAGACGCGCATCCGCCGCGCGCTGGAGCAGGCGCCCAAGGAAGAGCTGCTCCAGTCCTTCACCCAGGCCAAGTTCGACCCCCACGCCATCATCGGCCGCCACCCGCTCATCCAGCAGGTGCGCGAGTTCATCGCCAGCGTCGGTTCCGTGCCGCAGGTCTCCGCGCTCCTCCTCGGCGAGTCGGGGACGGGAAAGAACCTGGTGGCGCGCGCCATCCACGCGGCCAGCCGCGCCGCCGGCTACCGCTTCGTGGAGGTGAACTGCGCGGCGATCCCCGCCACGCTGCTGGAGGCGGAGCTCTTCGGGCACGAGAAGGGGGCCTTCACCGACGCGCGGCAGGCCAAGAAAGGGCTGGTCGAGGTGGCCGACGAGGGGACGCTCTTCCTGGACGAGATCGGCTCCATGCCGCTGGAGATGCAGGCCAAGCTGCTCTCCTTCCTGGAAAGCCGCACCTTTCGCCGTATCGGCGCCACGCGCGAGCAGTCGGTGACGCTGCGCGTGGTCGCGGCGACCAACGTGGACCTCCCCGCGGAGGTCGCCCGCGGCGGGTTCCGGGAGGACCTGTACTACCGGCTGAACGTGGCCAGCCAGGTGCTGCCGCCGCTGCGCGCCATCCGCAGCGACATCCCCGAGATCGCCCGGCACTTCGTGAAGCGCGCGGCGGAGTACTTCGCCAAGCCGCTGCCGGAGATCGAGCCGGAGGGCGAGGAGCGGCTGCAGCGCTACGACTGGCCGGGGAACGCGCGCGAGCTGCGCAACGTGGTGGAGCGGTCGATGATCTTTTCCCGCGGCCCTCGGCTGCGGATCGTCGACCTGACGCCCGTCACCGCGCCGGCACCGCGGCGCCGCCGGACGGGGTGCTGCTGCCGCGCGGGCTCACGCTGGACGAGGTGGAGGCGCGCTACATCGACGAGACGCTGCGGGAGCTGGGCGGCAACGTGAGCGCGGCGGCGGACCGGCTGGGGGTCTCGCGCAAGGTGCTGTGGCAGCGCCGCAAGCGCCACGGCCTGCTCACCGGGAGGGAGTAGGTGGCCCGCAACCAGGCGGCGGAGCTGGAGCGCATCCGGGCGCGGCTGGAGGAGGCGGAGCGGTCCAGCGAGGAGAAGACGCGCTTCATCCGCCACGTGAGCCACGAGTTCCGCACCCCGCTCAGCTCCATCATCGGCTTCGCGGCCCTGCTGCAGCGCGAGGGCGAGGCGCTGGACCCGGCGGTCCGCGCGGAATACCTCGAAATCGTCCTGCGCAACGCGCGGCACCTGCTGCACGTGGTGAACGACCTGCTCAACATCTCCAAGGTCGAGGCGGGAAAGCTGGAGGTCACGCTGGCGCCGGTCCGCGTGCCGGACGTGGTCGCCGCCGTGCTGACGGCGCTGCGGCCGCAGGCGGAGGAGCGGGAGATCCGGCTGCGGCTGGAGGACGGCGGGGCGCCGCCGGCACTGGCGGATTCGGGACGGCTGCGGCAGGTGCTCTTCAACCTGCTGGAGAACGCCATCAAGTACTCGCCGCCGGGCGCGGAGGTGGTGGTGCGCTCGCGCGGGGCCGGCGGCTGGGCGCGGGTGGAGGTGGAGGACCGCGGCCCGGGGATCTCGCGGCGCGACCAGGGGCGGCTGTTCAAGGAGTTCTCGCGCGTCAACCCGCCGGGGAGCCGCGTGGTGGGCGCGGGTCTGGGGCTGGCGCTGTCGCGGATGATGACGGAGGCGATGCGCGGCCACATCGGCGTGGAGTCGGCGCCGGGGCGGGGAAGCACCTTCTGGGTGACGCTCCCCGCGGCCGGTTCCCCCGTGGCGGCCGGCCCCGCCCCTGTCCGAGCCGTGCCACCACGGCGGCGCACGGAAACGGTGGCGGTGGTGGACGACGACCCCGACATCCGCGCCTTCGCCACGGCGGTGCTGCGGCGCGGCGGCTACCGCGCCGTGGCGGATGACGGGCACCCTGGCCTCGGTGCGCGGCTGGCGCATTCGGCACCGTTTTTGGTGCTGCTGGACATGCACCTGGGCGGGCGCAGCGGCCGCGACGCGCTCGCCGAGCTGCGCGAACAGCCGGCGCTCGCCGCCATCCCCGTGCTGACCTTCACCGCGGCGGGACAGGACGATCCGGTGGGGGAGGGGTTCGCGGGGCGCGTCTCCAAGCCGGTGGAGCCGGACGCGCTGCTGGCGCAGGTGGACGCGGTCCTCGAGTCCTTCGCCGGCGTTCCCGATCCGGAACCGGAGGACGACGACGATTTCCTGGCCCCGCTGCGCGCCCGTTTTCGCGCGGGACTGGCGGACCGGATGCGGGCGATCGAGTCCGCGGTGGCGGCCGGGGACCGCGAGGCGCTGCGGCGCGAGCTGCACAAGCTGCGCGGCGCGGCGGGAGGCTACGGCTTCGACGCGCTGGCCGACGCCGCGGGCGACGCGGAGGTGGCGGTGCGCGAGGGCGGGGGAGCGGCGGAGCTGGAGCGGGCGACCGCGCTCTTGCGCTCGGTGGCGGAAGGGGAATGAGGGGGCGTTCCCGTTCGGGAGCGCGCGGGTTCCCGCTACGGAACGGCGTCCGGCGCCACGGCTCGCTCGTCCGAAGCTAAGTCGTTGCAGGATATGTAGATGAACGTCGTGGACGCGGTGGGACGATCCTTGCCACTCCCGCGGGCGTGTTTGTCGACGAAATCTCTCCGATGACCGAAACCCTCACGCTTGCGCTCGCCGACGACGACGAGCTGCACGCCGAGCTGGTCGGCACCTGGCTGGAGCACCAGGGCTTCCGCGTCGTGCGCTTTCCTTCCGGCGACGACCTGCTGTCCTGGGCCCGGGGCGGCGACCGCCGGGTGGACGCGTTCGTGCTGGACGTGGACATGCCCGGCCGCGACGGCATCCAGAGCTGCCGCGAGCTGCGCGCGCTGGACGGCTACGCGCGCGTGCCGGCGGTGTTCGTCAGCTCCACCTCGCCGCGGGCGGTGGTGGAGCAGGCGGCGGCCGACGACGGCGCCGTGCACTTCATCCGCAAGGACGGGGAGATGTTCGTGCACCTTTCCGCGTGGCTCTCGGAGCACCTGTACGCGGCGCCCTGATCGACCAGGACGGATGAATTTCATGATGAACCCCCGGCTGCCGATGCGGCCGGGGGGTTCGTGTATTCGGAAAGCGATTGAAGAAATCGCGGCAATCGCGGCTACGACATCACGCTGTCCGCCTTCGCGGACATGGCTCAGCGGGGCTCAATTTACCGTCGCAGCCTGGTCAGGACGGTGCCGTTGGTCGATGCATACACCGCTCGCCAAGCGCGGCTAACCATCGGCTGCAGCCGGACGAGAAACGGCATTGCGCTTCTCTGGGCATCCAACTTCCCTGTCACCGACACGTACTTCCGTTCCAGGTCGTGCGTGACGCGCAGCTCGAAGTGGCGATCCGCTTTGCCAGCTCCTGCCCGTCGTTGTACAGGTAGAAGGTGCGGCGGCTGTACGGTACCTGGACCGAGAGTGGACCGCCGGAATTTCCCGACCCCACTTGGGTGTTCGCGGCCGGCCAGCTCGACGTGACCGCCGACGTCACCACAGCGTTCGTCGTGCTCCACGAGATGCTGACGTTGCACCTGCTCGCGCCCGCCGCGATCGTGCACGACGACGATGACAGCGTGAGCGTGCCTGAAGCTGGCAATCCCTCGGCGAGCGTGCGAGGCGACTTGCGCCAGTTCGCACTCGCGACGGCCGCCGCACCCGCGAGCGCAATCACGGCGACCATGATTCCCGCGCGCCCCTGCCCCGCCCGCTCGCGTGCGAATCGAAACGCCCGGCCAGCGGCAACGAGCCTCCCGCACCGGCCTCCTCCGGCCGAACCGCGCTCCCCGCCTCGCGCGCATCCTCCTCCACGATCCCCGACGGGATCAGGATCAGCCGCGCGGGGTCCACGTCCGGGCGGAACACCAGTTGCGGGCATTCCCGCTCTTCGAAGCGCCCCAGGGCCAGCGCGGCGCGGGCCTGATCGTACGCGGCCCGGACGGACTCGCCGAACCCGATGGCGCGGTAGAACGAGGCGCCGAAGGTGATCGCAGCCGCGTCCGAGATCTTGCCGCGCATGCCGATCGCGCACCCCACGACCCCGGCGATTGCCTCGGCCTGCGGAAGGGACGAGCACGCGTTCAGAAAGACCACGCGGATGTTGCCTGGACATGCCAGGAAGAGCTGGCGGAGCGCCTCCGAACCCACGCCGTGCGGCCGCCGACCTTCGGGATCCATGAGGATCAGGCCCTCGCTCCAGCCATGCCCGCTGAAGTGAACGACGTCCGGTTGCATCTCGTTCAAGGCCTGGAGCAGGTCGTCGGGCCGAGCGGCCAGGCGAATATCGAACTCGAAGGCATCGCGATGCTCGGATGCGCGCACCTTCTCCCGGATCTGCCGGATGTCTTCGTCCAGCAGAAGCCTGGCAGCATGTCCGTCCGGTGGAACGGAATGCGGATCGGCTGCAAAGAACAGGATTTTGACTTTGCGCATGATCGATGAGGAACGCGAGTTCCGCGGCCGCGGAGAATCCCCGCTGCGCCACCTTGGGAAAGGGGCGGAATCAGGAGATCGAAGGATCGATCACGGATGAGGCCGAGGCGAGCGTGGCGCCCGGGGCACCAGCGGATGAGCCGACTGCGGCGAATGGCCCCTGCGGCGGCCTTCCAAGTTCGCGTATCCAAACGCGTTCGGCAACCCTTCGAGGTCGCGCCAGCAGGGCATGCCCGGGCGGCGAGTGGCGCGAGGATCGAGGGTACGAGCCTCGCGAGCATCGACTTGCCGGCTCCCGGGAGACCCGTGAGGAGGATGCTGTGGCCGCCGGCGCACGCCACCTCGAGGGCGCACTTGCCGTGCTCCTGTCCGCGGACCGCCGCCATGTCTCCCTTGGGTGCGGTGGTCGGGGTCTGCACGGCTCCAGGTGCTGAGCAATGGCGATCACCATGAGAATCAACACGAGCAAGAGGATTCTGCGAAAGCAGACAAGGTAGGCGACGAAGCATAGGAATCGCGTGGCCGGTTGACCCCGTTCGGGGCAATTGTTTCAGCGGGCGAGGCAGGGAGAAGCTCCCCACCTCGCCCGCCGATTTTCTTTGCGTCAGTGCGCGCGCGACGAGCGCCAGTGGTATGGATTGTGGGATAGATCTGCCGATAAAGTCGGGCATTTCAGCCCGCGAAGCCCTGTCGGCACTTCCAAAGCATCAAGGATTACAACAACTTACCGGACTCTCGGCGATTCTCTAGCTGACTCCGTGTGAGGCCCGATCCCTTCAGCTGCCCGGGCGGAGCTGGACGGGCGGGATCTGCACCGGCTCGGCGCCGGGGGTGGCGGGGACGGTGAAGGTGACGGGCGCGGGGTCCGGCGCGGCGCGGAGGGCCTGCAGGGAGCTGGCGGAGATGGCGAGGGTGTACGCGCCCGCCGGGAGGCGCGGGAAGTAGAACTCGCCGTCGCTGAAGGTGACGGCGCGGGTCGGAGCGTCGTCGCCGGCGCGGCGCACCTCCACGGTGATGCCGGCCAGCGAGCGCGGCACCCCGGCCCACGCCACGCGGCCGTACGCCTCGCGGGTGCGCACCAGCGGCAGGTCCACGTGCGCGTACAGGTTGGGCGTCGGGCGCAGCAGCGACTCGCGGGTGCCCGGCGCCAGGTCCGTCACCGGCAGGTTGAGCGTATCCACCCCCACCGGCACGACGGCGTAGGGGAGCAGGCCCCACGAGGCGTAGCGCCCCTCGCGGTCCGTGACCGCCCGCTCGCCGCCGATCACCACGGGAACCTGGACCGCCGGCTGCTCGCCGGGATCCAGCACCCCGTCGCCGTCCTCGTCCACGAAGACGCGGCCGCTCACGCCGGCGCGGCCCAGCGTCTCGAACGGGCTGGCGTCCGTCCCGTGCGCCCCCCACGCCACGCCGCCGCCGGCGGTGAGGAAGACGCCCGCCCGCTC
>DASTNU010000813.1:0-5318 GCA_035720605.1 Longimicrobium sp.
GCCACCTGCGGCACGTGCTACTACACGGGATGCGATTACAGCTGCTTCGACTGCCCCACCGGCTCCAGCGGCATCTGCGGGTGCACGGTGTGACGGCGCGCCGCTGACGCCGGCAGCCGGGCGCGCGCCCCACGCGGTCCCGCCGCGCGCGCCAGGCCCTCCGTCGCGTCAGGAACCGGACGGGAAGGCGCCGCCCACCTCGCCGGCGGCGAGCACCATCTCGCGGGCGGCGGGGGCGTACTTGGCCAGGGTGAACAGGTTGCCCCGCGACAGCTTGAGCTTGCCCTGCATCACCGCCGAGACCGGGTCCATCTCACCGCCCAGCAGGCGCTTCCAGTCGGCGGGGGTGGCGCGGAAGACGTACGCGGCCGATTCCAGGTCTTCCGCCGTGGCCACGCGGGCGCCGCGGCAGGTGCCGTCGTTCACGTCCAGCCACACCGCGCGGTCGGTGTCGATGCCCTGCGCGGGATCGGCGGACATCAGCAGCACGGAGGCGCCCTCCCACCCCTCGGCGGCCTGGCGATAGCTCTCCCGCTGGTTCAGCTGCTCGCAGCAGGCCGCACACCACTCCTCGCTGAACACCTCCATGCCGCGCCTCCTCGTCGTTGTCGAATGGATTGTGGATCGATCCCGCGGATGATGGAGGGTACAGCGCGCGGCGTGGCGGCGAAAGGAGGGGGAGCGGCGGGCGGCGCGTCACGGCGGTACGACGGGGCCCCTCCCCCCGACCCCCTCCCCTCGCAAACTGCGCGAGGAGAGGGGGAGAATTCGATCGCGCTCCGGCAGATGGACCGTCCCCGGCACTCCGCATCTTCCGTAACCACCCCTCCTCCGAAGTTGGGGGAGGGGTCGCCCGCCGTCGCGAGGAACGAGCGAAAGGCCGGGCGGGGGAGAGGGCCTCCCGCGCAGCGGGCCGCGGGGAAAAACTCTCCTTGCCTCGAAAACAGTCGACCCGCCACGCACTCGCCGGGCGCCCTCGCCCAAACTTGACAGCCTCCACACCCGGCGGGTACACTCCCGCTCCTGATGCACCCTGAGTCCGCCGTCCCCCCGCGCGAGTTCGAGGTCGTCCGCGACCCGCTCTGGAACACCATCCGCCTGGACCCGGCGGCGGTCCGCATCATCGACACCCCCGAGTTCCAGCGGCTTCGCCTCATCCGCCAGCTGGGGCTGGCGTACCTCGTCTACCCCGGCGCCACGCACACCCGCTTCGACCACGCGCTGGGCGTCTACCACCTGGCGCGCTGGGCCATGGGGCTGCTGGCGGACCGCGGCGAGCTGGCCGGGATCGATCCCGTGGACTGCCGCCTGGTGCCCTACGCCGCGCTCCTGCACGACGTGGGGCACTATCCGTTCTCCCACGCGCTGGAGGAGCTGGGAGAGAAGGTGATTCCCGCCAACCACGAGGAGCTGGCGGAGCGGTTCCTGCGCTCCGACGGCATCCGCACCGCGCTGGAGGAGCTGGCCCCCGACGCCCCCGCGCGCATCGGCGGGATGATCCGCGGCGCCTCCGCCTCGCCGCTGCAGGGGCTGGTGACGGGAAGCCTGGACCTGGACAAGATCGAGTACCTGCGCCGCGACGCGCGCTTCTGCGGGGTGCCGTACGGCGAGGTGGACGTCGATCGCCTGCTGCACGCCCTCACCCTGCTGCGCGACCCCGAGACGGGGCGGGCGGAGGTGGGGATCCACGAAAAGGGGCTCTCCGCGCTGGAGTCGCTCCTCTTCTCCAAGTACCAGATGTTCCGCAACGTGTACTGGCACCACGCCGTCCGCGCCGCCACGGTGCTGTACAAGCGGCTGGTGCAGGACGCGCTGCGCGGCCGGGTGATCTGCGCGGACGAGCTGGTGGGCCAGTCCGACGAGCGGCTGCTGACGATCCTCGAGCTGCGCGCGGAGGGGCGCGACGATCCCGCGGCGCGGCGGGTGGCGGAGCGGTGGATCCCCGCCGTGCGCCGCCGCCGGCTTCCCAAGCGGGCGCTGGAGCTGCCGGGAGAGGCGCTGCGCGACCTGCCCGGGGACGGGTGGCTCGCCGCGGACGCCCCGCTGCGCGAGGCGCTGGAGGAGCGGCTGGCGCGGGAGCTGGGGCTGGACGAGGGGTGCGTGCTGGCGGACTACCCGGAGAAGCCGGGGATGATGGGGCTGGACCTGCTGATGCTGCGCCGCTCCGGCGCCGTGCAGCGCCTGGAGGAGACCGGGCGCGCCGGGCTGATCGACCTGCCGCGCGTCTCCGGCGAGCTGTACCACACCGCGCGCGCCTTCCGGGTGTTCACCATGGAGCGGCGGGAGCTGGACGCGGACCGGGTGCTCGCCGTGCTCGCGCTCGGTGCGGACGACGCGCGCCGGCGGCTGGCCGCGCCGGAGCCCCTGCTGTGAGCGAGCCCACCCCCGCCGGCCCCATCGAGCCGGGCGCCGGCGAGCACGTGCTGATCGCGGAGGACGATGCCGCCGCGGCGCGCGTCCTTCGCCTGCTGCTGGAGCAGTCCGGCTACCGCGTCACCCTCGCCCCCGACGGCGAGTCGGCGATGCGCATCCTGGACGAGCAGGGGGCGCCGGACCTGCTGCTGCTGGACTGGATGCTCCCGGGCGTGTCGGGCCTCGAGATCTGCCACGCCGCCCGGCAGCGGTGGGACGCGCTGCGCCTGCCGATCCTGATGGTGACGGCCAAGACGGACCCCGAGAGCGTGTACGCGGCGTTCGACGCCGGCGCCAGCGACTACGTGGGCAAGCCGTTCCGCGGCGCGGAGCTGCGGGCCCGCATCGGCGCGCACCTGCGCACGCGCAGGCTGGTGGAGGAGCGGGCGCGGATGGAGGCGCACCTGCGCGAGCGCGACAAGATCTTCACGCTGGGCCTCCTGGCCGGGAGCGTGGCGCACGACCTGAACAACCCGCTGGCGGTCATCAGCGCGCACGCGCAGATCCTGCTGCGCCGTGCGCCGGACGAGGAGTCCGCCGAGCAGCTGCGCGACATCATCCAGGCGGTGGACCGCTGCTCGCGCATCGTCACGGACCTGCTGAACTTCGCCCGGCGGCACCCGGCGGAGCGCGGGCCGGTGGACGTGGCCGGCGTGGTCCGCGCGACGGTGGGAATGCGCGAGCGCAAGCTGGCCACCAGCGGGGTGGAGGTGCGGCTGGAGCTGCCGGACGAGCTGCCGCTGGCGAGCGGCGACTGGCACCAGCTGCAGCAGGTCTTTCTGAACGTGCTGGTGAACGCCGAGCAGGCGCTGCACGAGCGCGGCGGCGTCATCCGCGTCGCCGCGGCGCGGTCGGAGGAGCCGGAGCCGTCCGTGGCGGTGGAGTTCTGGAACGACGGCCCGCCGATTCCGCCGGAGGTGCTCCCCCACATCTTCGATCCCCTGTTCACGACCAAGACGGGGGACGAGGGGACCGGGCTGGGGCTCTTCATCTGCCGCCGCATCGTCCGCGAGCACGGCGGGTGGATCACTGTTCGCAGCGGCGGCGACGGCACGGCCTTCACCATCCGCCTTCCCCTCTACCGGGAATGATCCGACACCCCTGGACCGGAGCGACGCCGATGCGCATCCATCTTCGTCTGCTGGCCCTGCTGGCGCTCCCCGCCGCGTTCGGCTGCAGCGCCTCCAACGGAAGCGCGGGCGCCGCGCAGGCGGACAGCGGCGGCCCGTCCGCGGCGGCCGCGTCCTCCGCGCAGCAGGGGCTCCCCGCGGGCGCCGCGGAGGCGGACGCGCGCCTGGCCGCCTCGCCGCGGCACGGCGAGTGGGCCATGGTGAGCGTGGACGGCGGCGCGGACAGCGTGCGCGCCTGGGTGGTGTACCCGGAGCGCCGCGACCGCGCGCCGGTGGTCATCGTGGTGCACGAGATCTTCGGGGTGAGCAACTGGATCCGCGCCGTGGCGGACCAGCTGGCCGCGGACGGGTTCATCGCCGTGGCGCCGGACTTCCTCACCGGCCGCAGCATCCCGATGGCGAACGGGGAGCCCGTGCGCGACAGCGTGACGGCCGCCATCCGCTCGCTGGACCAGGCGCAGGTGCAGCGGCGCATCGACGCGGCGGCGCGCTGGGCCATGGCGCTCCCCGCCGCGCAGCCCCGCTACGGCATCGTGGGCTTCTGCTGGGGCGGATCGGTGTCGTTCGCGCACGCGGTGCACGCGCCCGCGCTGGGCGCGGCCGTCGTCTACTACGGCACCTCGCCGGCGTCGGAGCGGCTGGCGAGCGTGCGGGCGCCGGTGCTGGGGCTGTACGGCGAGAACGACGCGCGGGTGAACGCCACCATCGCCCCCGCCGACTCGGCGATGCGGGCGCTGGGAAAGACGTACGAGCACGAGACGTATCCCGGCGCGGGGCACGGCTTCCTGCGCCAGCAGGACGGGCAGAACGGCGCCAACCTGTCCGCCGCGCAGGGCGCCTGGCCGCGCACCATCGCGTTCTTCCGCCAGCACCTGCGGGGGTGAGGGGAAGAAGCCGGAGCGGAGCGATCATCGGGAGGCTTCGCGAAGCGCAGGCTTTTCCCCCACGGCCCGCTGCGCGGGGGGCCCTCTCCCCCGCCCGGCCGTTTGCTCGTTCCTCGCAAAGGCGGGCGACCCCTCCCCCAAACTGCGAGGGAGGGGTCTGCACGGCTGGGATCTCGCACAGTGGGTGGGGTAGCGCGGGGGCAGGGCGCCCCCCTCCCCGGCCCTCCCAAACTGCGCGGGGAGGGGGCCGGGGGGAGGGGCCCCCGCGGGCGGCAGGATGCGTGTACCGGTGCACGAACTCAGCGCCCACCCCAACCTCCCCCAGGGGTTTTGGGGGGGAGGTGGGCGAGTCTTGCGAGCCCGGAGGGGGCGCCGCGCGATCCATCCACCGCGATGGACCCAACTCCCTTCCCCCACGCAGTTTGTGGGGGAAGGGCCAGGGATGGGGGGCGGCCCGCTGCCGGCGGTTTCCTCCCACGCTGATCGATACCCCGCCCACCCCAACCGTTGACATTCGCCCATTCCGAAACTAGACTGGTTACAGTTTATCCGAACGGGAGTCCCTGGATGTCGACGATCAGCAGCAGGATGGCGGTGGCGGTGCACGTACTGGCGTACCTGGCCTGGCGGCGCGACGAGCCGATCACGTCGGAGCGCATGGCCAGCTCCGTCAACACCAATCCCGTGGTCGTGCGGCGCATCATGGGATCGCTGCGCAACGCGGGGCTCGTCTCCGTGCAGCCGGGGGTGGGCGGCGGCGCGCAGCTGGCACGCGAGCCGGAAGACATCACCCTGCTGGAGGTCTACCGCGCGGTGGAGGAGAAGGAGGAGCTCTTCGCCATGCACTCCTCCGAGCCCTGCCGCCACTGCGACATCGGGGGGCACATCCGCG
>DASTNU010000814.1:0-4185 GCA_035720605.1 Longimicrobium sp.
CTTCCTGGAGCACCTCTATCGCAGCTCGGAGGAGGAGTCCACCGAGTACCAGGACGGCTACGAGGTGGCGGACGGGCTGGGGATCGGCCGGCAGGACGCGGAGCGCATCGTCCGCTACCTGGAGGACCTCGGCTTCGTCACCAAGACCGGCCGCACCGGGCTGGTGCTGCGCATCACCGCGCAGGGGATCGACCACGTGGAGGCGGGGGCGATGGAGGCGGACGGATGATCCTCGCCACGCTGGCGGATTCCGCCCCGTACGAGGCGCTGGGGGAGCGCATCGCCGCCGGGCTGCGCTGGCTGCGGTCGATGGACCCCGCGATCGCGGACGGCCGCCACCCGGTCCAGGGCGACGACGTCTTCGCGCTCGTCTCGACGTACGAGACGGGGCCTTCCACGGAGAAGCGCTTCGAGACGCACGTGGGGCACGTGGACCTGCAGTACGTCGCGTCCGGGCAGGAGCGCATCCTGCACGCCCCCGCCGCGGCGCTCGATGCCGCCACGCCGTACGACCCGACGGCGGACATCACCTTCTACGCGGAGCCGCCCTTCGCCAGCTCGCTGCTGATGCGGGCCGGCGACCTGGCCGTCTTCTTTCCGGACGACGCGCACAAGCCGGGGTGCATGGCGGGCGGGCGCCACACGGTGCGGAAGGTGGTGGTGAAGGTGCGGGTGGATCCTCCGGACGGGGCCGGCTCTTCTCCGGGCGGGTGAGCCCGCGGCAACGACTGCGGCAAGCCCCGCAAACTGCGCGGGGCTTCAACTGCATGAACCACAACGGCCGGTCATCGATCCGCCGGCTCTCCGGGGCGAGTGAGCCCGCGGCCGGGAATGCCATGAGCCCCGTTCGCCGCCGCTGACGCGCCGCGGGACGGGGCTTCAATTCAATTCAACCGGAGGTTGCCGCAACCGCGCACGTCACACGGCGGGCGGCAGGAACGTTTGCACAGGGACCGGTCGCGGGCGCGCGGCGAGCGCCTTCGCGCCGGTGGTCGACGTGCGCGGACATCGGGAGCACGGGCCCTCGTCCGTGTCGCGACCAGGGAAAATCTCTTTACAGGACGATTCGTGTGAATTAACGGATGAGCGTCGCTCATCCGCGCGGGGCCGCTGCCACCTTCGATGGATGCAGACATTTGTTCACCCGGAAGGGCGATGTGCGCACCATCGCCGTCCTTGCATCCGTCACGGAGCCGTCACATGTTACCGGTACTCACGATCTTGCCCGGCTTCGCCGCTCGCTGCACCGCGGCGGGGCTCCAACCGTTTCCGACATCGCCAGCGCGGCCGCGGGCCGGTGCCCGCCCGTGCGCGGCCATCCAGGCGCGGCCCCCCGTGACTTCCGCCGGGCACGCCCGGCCATCCGTGAAACCCGTGTACCCCCAGACCCCAGAAGGAGGCTCCGTTCCGCGCGCAGTTTTCCGTCGAAAGACTCCCGTCTCCCGAGGTCAACCGATGACAAAACGATCGTGGTTGCTCACGCTGGCGTGCGCCCTGTCGCTGTGGGCGCTGCCGGCCGCCGCGCAGCAGCGGCAGATCAGCGGTACCGTCAGCTCCGAAACCGGTGAGCCCCTGGCCGGCGCCCGGGTGGCCATCACCGGCACCGGCCTGGGCGTCTCCAGCGGCGCCAACGGCCGGTACGAGATCTCCGCCCCCGCGGGCGACACCCGCCTCACGGTGAGCCGCATCGGCTACGTGACGCGCGAAGTGGTGGTGCCCGCCGCGCAGAACACCTTCAACGTGCAGCTGCAGACGGCGGCGGTGAGCCTGGAGGCCCTGGTGGTCACCGGGCAGGCCACCACCGTGGCGCGGCGCAACCTGGCCAACGCCGTGGCGTCCGTGAGCGGCGAAGACGTGAACCGCGCCCCGGCGCAGACCACCGACCAGGCGCTGGCGGGCAAGATCCCCGGCGCCATCGTGGCCGCCAACTCCGGCGCGCCGGGCGGCGGCATTCAGGTGGACCTGCGCGGCGTGTCGTCCATCAACGCCAGCGCCGAGCCGCTGTGGGTGATCGACGGCGTGGTGATGAGCAACCTGGCCATCCCCAGCGGCCAGAACGTGATCACCGACGCCATCGCGGTGAACGACGCCAGCAACCAGGACAACCCCACCAACCGCATCGCCGACCTGAACCCCGAGGACATCGAGAGCATCGAGGTGCTCAAGGGTGCGTCGGCGGCGGCCATCTACGGCTCCAAGGCCAGCAACGGGGTGATCATCGTCACCACCCGCCGCGGCCGCGACGGGGCCCCGCGCTTCAACCTCAGCCAGCGGCTGGGCTATCACGAGCTGGCCAACACGCTGGGGAGCCGCCAGTTCACCCTGGCCGAGGCGGTGGAGCTGTACGGGCCGGGCGTGGCGGCGCTGTACGGCGACGGCACGCACTACGACCACGAGCGGCAGCTGGCCGGCAACCGCGACCTGGGCCGCGAGACCAGCATGAGCGTGAGCGGCGGCTCGGGTGAGACGCGCTACTACGCCTCCGGGATGGTGCTGGACGAGCCGGGGATCATCGACAACACCGGCTTCGAGAAGCAGTCGCTGCGCATCAACCTGGACCAGGGGCTGGGGCGCGGCGTGGAGCTGTCGGTGAACACCAACCTGCTGCACAGCCGGGCGCGCCGCGGGCTCACCAACAACGACAACCGCAGCGTGAGCTACTACGTGGCGCTGTCGGGCACGCCCGCGTTCGTGGACCTGCGCCGCCAGGGCGCGCTCTTCCCCGACAACCCCTTCGGCCCCAGCAACCCGCTGCAGACCGCGGCGCTGCTGGACAACACCGAGGACGTGTGGCGCTTCATCGGCTCCAGCACGGCGCGCGTGCCGCTGCTGGAGGGCGACGAGCAGTCGCTGCGCCTGGTGATGACGGGCGGCGCCGACTTCTTCCGCCAGCGCAACGACCTGCTCTCGCCCGTGGACCTGGAATACGAGGCGGTGCTGGCGGAGAACGAGGCGGGCACCTCGGTGCTGGGCAACAGCGACAACCTGAACCTGAACGGCAACGCCAACCTGGTGCACACCTGGGCGCCCTCGTCGTTCACGGCCACCACCTCGGTGGGGGTGCAGTACGAAGACCGCGACCTGGGCATCAACCGCATCTTCACCACCGGCCTGGTGGCCGGGCAGGGGGGCGTGGACGACGGGCCGCGGCCGTTCGTGATCGAGACCCGCCAGCGGGTGCGCGACTTCGGCGTCTTTGCGCAGGAGGAGTTCCTGGGGCTGGACAACCGCCTGCTGCTGACCGCCGGCCTGCGCGCGGACCGCAGCAGCAACAACGGCGACCCGGACGAGTTCTTCCTTTATCCCAAGGCAGCCGCCTCGTTCCGGTTCCCGGACCTGTTCTGGGAAGTGGACGAGCTGAAGCTGCGCGCGGCGTACGGCGAGACGGGGAACCTGCCGCTGTGGGCCGACAAGTTCACGGAGATGAGCACGGCCAACAGCATCGACGGCTTCAAGGGGATCGTGGTGCAGGGCGTGACGGGCGCGCCCGACATCCGTCCGGAGCGGATGCGCGAGATCGAGGGCGGGTTCGACCTGGCCCTGCTGGACGGCCGCGCCAGCTTCGAGTTCACGGGCTACTACCAGCGCATCAGCGACCTGCTGCTGCGCCGCACGCTGCACCCGTCGTCGGGCTTCGTCACCCAGGTCTTCAACGGCGGCGAGCTGCACACGCGGGGGATCGAGGCGGCGGTGACCGGCACGCCCATCCAGCGCGACAACTTCGAGTGGTACTCGCGGACCACCTTCTACACCACCAAGAGCACCATCGAGGAGCTGCCGGTGCCCACCTTCCGCACGGGCGCCTTCAACAGCACCTCGCTGGGCGTGTTCCAGATCGAGGAAGGCAAGTCGTCCACCCAGATCGTGGGATACGACGGACGCGACGCGTCGGGCGCCCTGATCGAGCGCCAGCTGGGCGACGGCACCCCCGAGTTCAAGATGGGATTCATCAACGAGTTCACCATGGGCGCCTTCAGCCTGTACGGCCTGGTGGACTGGCAGCACGGCGGCGACCTGATCAACCTGACGCGCCTGCTGTACGACGCGGGCGGCGTGAGCACGGACTGGGCGCTCCCGGCGGGGGTGAGCGCGCCGCGCGCGATTCCCGACTGCTACCCCGGGTGCTCGGGGCTGGAGCGCATCTCGGGCTTCGGCACCTACACCAAGCAGTACATCGAGGACGCC
>DASTNU010000815.1:0-3230 GCA_035720605.1 Longimicrobium sp.
GTGTGCATGGAGCGGGGGATGGAGATGGTCGTCGCCCTCCTCGGCGTCCTGAAGGCGGGCGGCGCGTACGTGCCGCTGGATCCCGAGTACCCGCGCGAGCGGCTGGCGTACATGCTGGCCGACGCCGCCGTCCCCGTCCTCCTCACCCAGCCGCACCTGCTGGAGACGATCCCGGAGCACGGCGCGGAGACGCTGGCCATCGATCCCGCCTTCGCCGCCATCGCCGGCGAGCCGCGGACGGCGCCGGAGGATCTCGCGTCGCCCGACCACCTCGCCTACGCCATCTACACCTCCGGATCGACCGGCAACCCCAAGGGGGCGATGAACGCGCACCGCGGCGTCGTCAACCGGCTGCTGTGGATGCAGGAGGAATACGGGCTCACGCCGGACGACGTGGTGCTGCAGAAGACGCCGTTCTCCTTCGACGTCTCCGTCTGGGAGTTCTTCTGGCCGCTCCTCGCCGGCGCGCGGCTCGTCCTCGCGAAGCCGGGCGGCCACCGCGATCCCGCCTACCTGGCCGGGCTGATCGACCGCGAGGGGGTGACCACGCTGCACTTCGTCCCCTCCATGCTGGCGGCGTTCCTGGATGCCGCGCCGGCGGGGACGTGCGGGTCGCTGGTGCGCGTCGTCTGCTCCGGCGAGGCGCTGCCGGCGGAGCTTGCCGAGCGCTTCCACGCGTGGATGGACCAGGGAGGCAACGGGCGCGTGGGGCTGCACAACCTCTACGGCCCCACCGAGGCCGCGGTGGACGTGACGTACTGGCCCGTCGCCCGCGCGGACGCCTCCGGCCAGGTGCCCATCGGCCTGCCGGTGGCGAACACCGCGATCCACCTGCTGGACCCGCGCGGCGTCCCCGTCCCCGTCGGCGTCCCCGGCGAGCTGCACATCGCGGGGGCGCAGGTGGGGCGCGGCTACCTGGGCCGCCCCGCGCTCACCGCGGAGAAGTTCGTCCCCGACCCCTTCTCCGCCGTCCCCGGCGCGCGGATGTACCGCACCGGCGACCGGGTGCGCCGCCGCGAGGACGGCGCGCTCCTCTTCCTGGGCCGCATGGACTTCCAGGTCAAGCTGCGCGGCTTCCGCATCGAGCTGGGCGAGATCGAGTCGCGGCTGCTGCGGCATCCCGCGCTCTCCGCCGCGGTGGCCGTGGTGCGCGAGGACGCCGCCGTGGGCCCGCGGCTGGTCGCCTACGTGGTGGCCAGGGAGGGCGCCGCCGTCCCGGCCGCGGCGGAGCTGCGCGCGCACCTGGGCCAGGCGATGCCGGACCACATGGTCCCCGGCGCCTTCGTGGCGATGGAGGCGCTGCCGCTCACCGGCAGCGGCAAGGTGGACCGCCGCGCCCTTCCCGCGCCGCAGGGGGCGGAGCACGCCGGGGAGCACGTGGCGCCGCGGACGCAGACGGAGCAGGTGCTGGCGGAGCTGTGGACGGAGCTGCTGGGGGTGGAGCGCGTGGGGGTGGCGGACGGCTTCTTCGAGCTGGGCGGGCACTCGCTGCTGGCCACGCGGCTGGGCTCCGGCGTGCGCGCCCGGCTGGGCGTGGAGGTGCCGGTGCGCGCCGTCTTCGAGCATCCCAC
Source organism: Longimicrobium sp. (assembly GCA_035720605.1). GTDB lineage: Bacteria > Gemmatimonadota > Gemmatimonadetes > Longimicrobiales > Longimicrobiaceae > Longimicrobium. The sequence goes on from DASTNU010000815.1 coordinate 1,572, forward strand.
CCTCGAAGGGTTCGCGGGCGAGGTGGACCGGCTGCTGCGCGCGTCCGCCGGCATCGAGGCGCCGCCCATCCGCCCCGCGGAGCGCGGCGGCCCGCTGCCGCTGAGCTTTGCGCAGGAGCGGCTGTGGTTCGTGGACCGGCTGGAGCCGGGGAGCGCCGTCTACCACATGCCGTTCCAGTACCTGCTGCGCGGCCCGCTGGACGTGGACGCGCTCCGCCGCGCCTTCGGCGAGATGGTGCGGCGGCACGAGATGCTGCGCACCGCGCTCCCCTTCACCGGCGAGCAGCCGGTGCAGGTGATCGCCCCCGCGCTTCCCGTCGACCTGCCGGTCCACGACTTCCGGCACCTTCCCGAGGCGGAGCGCGACGGGGAGGAGGAGCGGGTGCTGCGCGAGGCCGCCACGCAGCCGTTCGACATGGCGCACGGGCCGCTCTTCCGCGTGGCGTTGGTGCGGCTGGGGGAGGACGAGCACGTCCTCGCCGTCGTCCTGCACCACGTCATCAGCGACGGCTGGTCGCTGGGCGTGCTGTGGACGGAGCTCTCCGCGCTGTACGGCGCCTTCGCGGAGGGCCTTCCGTCGCCGCTCCCGGAGCTGCCGATCCAGTACGGCGACTTCGCGGTCTGGCAGCGCGGCTGGCTGAGCGGCGAGGTGCTGGCGGCGCAGCTGGGGTACTGGCGGCGCAAGCTGGCCGGCATCCCCCCGCTGCTGGAGCTGCCCACGGACCGCACCCGCCCCGCCGTGCAGACGTACGCCGGCGCGGTGGAGACGCTCGTCCTGCAGGGGGACGATGCGGCCGCCGTGGCCGCGCTGGGCCGCCGCGAGGGCGCCACCCTCTTCATGGTGCTGCTGGCGGCGATGAGCGTCGTCTTTGCGCGCCTGGCCGGGCAGGACGACGTGGTGATCGGCACGCCGATCGCCGGGCGCACGCGGCGCGAGACGGAGGGGCTCATCGGCCTCTTCCTCAACTCCCTGGCGCTGCGGACGGACCTCTCCGGCGAGCCCACCTTCCGCGAGCTGCTGCGGCGCGTCCGCGAGACCACGCTGGAGGCGTACGCGCACCAGGACCTGCCCTTCGAGCGCATCCTGGAGGAGCTGGCGCCGGAGCGGTCGCTGAGCCACGCGCCGCTCTTCCAGGTGATGCTCAACCTGCAGAACTTCGACGGGGGCGAGATGTCCCTCGCCGGGCTGGAGGTGCACCCCGCCGGCGTGGGCGGCGACGTGGTCAGCAAGTTCGACCTCACCCTGTACGCGGGCGAGTCGCCGGACGGGCTGGTGATGCACCTGGACTACAACGTCGCGCTCTTCGACGCGGATCGCATCCGGTCGATGCTGGCGCAGGTCGCCGCCGTGCTGCGCCAGGCCGCGGAGGATGCCGACCGCCCGGTCCACCGCTACTCGCTGCTGACGGACGAGGCCCGCGCCGTCCTCCCCGACCCCGCCGCCCCGCTCTCCGCGGAGTGGCGCGGCAGCGTGCCGGAGATCTTCGCCCGCCACGCCGCGCGGACGCCGGACGCGGTCGCCGTCGAGGACCCGCGCGAGCGCTGGAGCTACGCCGAGCTGGACGCCGCGTCGACGTCGATCGCCCGGCAGCTGATCGCGGACGGCGTGCGCCCGGGCGAGGTGGTCGCCATCCTGGGCCACCGCAGCGCCGCGCTGGT
>DASTNU010000816.1:0-6751 GCA_035720605.1 Longimicrobium sp.
GTGGTAGACGATCAGCTGCCTCTCGCTCGCCGCGTCCACGGACCACACGCGCACCGTGTCGCGCGCCGGGCCGACAGCCAGCGTCCCCCCGAGTCCGATGACGGTCTCACGCAGGCCGGGCTGCATCCCCTGCGTGGAGACGGACCGCGCGCCGCCCCCCGCGTCGATGCGAAACACGCCGCGCACCGCCTGCGGGCACGCGCACCACGCCAGCTCGCGCGCAGCGGCGGACCGCAGCGCCGCCAGGGCGCGGGGGGCGTCCTCCGCGTCTGCGGCGAAGGCGGCGCCGGCGGTGGCGGCGGCGGAGAGCCGATCCCCCAGCGCCTGGTCCGCGCGGCGCGACAGCTCCCATCGCGCCAGCCCCGCATAGCCGCGCAGGGCGCGGTCCGCCAGCCGCAGCTCGGAACGCGCCGCGGCCACGGCCTGGTACGCCAGCACCGACGACAGCCCCAGCATCAGCAGCAGGAGCAGCACGAGGATGCCGGAGCCGGGAGCCAGGCGCGACGAGCGGCGCAGCGGGGTCATCCGGGGGTCGGATGCGGGAACGACGGGGAGCACCACCTATCAACGATACTCACGCCGCCGGAAAGTGCCAGCGGCAGGGTGTAATGCTTTCGTAAATCCCGAGGGAGGGGGTGACAAGGTGACAAGGTGACGGGGAACGAGGTGAACGAGGGCGGGATCCCGCGTCGGCGCAGTTGAAGCCCCGCGCAGTTTGCGGGGCTTTCCGCTGTTCCAGCCGCGGCTTGAGCCGCCCGGGAGAGGGGCCGGATCCGCGCTCCGGAGCCGGCCACCAGGTGCGGACGGTAGATTCCTCGGTCGCGCGCAAGGATCGACGGCAGGGAAGGTTCGGCGAGGCGCTCCCTCGGAATGACAATCTGTGGTGTTGGTAGTTGAAGCCCCGCGCAGTTTGCGGGGCTTTCCGCAGTAGTTGCGGCGAGTTCACTCGCTCAGGGCGGAGCCGGACTCCATCACCCCTTCACCCCCTTCACCCCCTTCACCCCTTCACTCCCCCGTCCGCGCCAGCAGCCGCCCATCCACCCGCACCCAGCCGACCCGGCCCTCGGGATCGATGGTGAACGTGAAGAAGCTGTGCCCAAGCGCGGGCTGCTCCCAGCGGACGCGGAACACGTCGTAGTGCCAGTGCTCCAGGCTGCCGACGATCTCGCCGGGGCGGGTGGCGACCAGGCGGTCGCCGTCGTCGTGCATCCACACGCCCACACCCCCGAACAGGCTGTCCGGGTCCAGGTAGGTGCCCACGTACGCCTCCAGCGGCAGCGAGGGGCGCGTCCCCGTCACGCGCTTCGCCAGCCGCGCGCGCTCCGCGGAGTCGGCGCGCGCCTCCGCGCCGGCGTAGACGGGGAGCAGCTCGGCGCTCCAGTCGCGCGGCGGGGCGCCCAGGTACGCGTCGACGATGCGGTACATCAGCGCGTGCCGCAGCTCAGCGTGGTCCAGGTTGATGAGCACCACCAGCCCCAGCCGCTCTTCCGGCACCAGCGCCACCAGCGCGCTCATCCCGTCGATGCTCCCCGTGTGCATCGCCAGCTGCCGCCCGTGATGGTCCTGCAGGAACCAGCCGAGCCCGTACGCGGTGAAGTGCGGGCCAGCCAGCCGCGCGGCCGGGTAGAACTGCCCCGCCGGCACCAGGAACTGCGGCGTGAACATCTCCCGGTGCTGCGCCTCGCTCACCAGCCGCTCGCCGCCGATCCGGCCGCCCGCCAGCTGAAAGCGGATCCACTTCGCCACGTCGTGCACCGACGAGTTCATCGTCCCCGCCGGGCCGATGTTGTCGAAGTCGCGGTAGGCGATGGCGCGCACGCTGTCGTCCACCTCCAGGTGCGGCGTGGCCGCGTTGCCGTGCGAGAACAGCCCCGGGTAGCCGGTCAGCGTCTCAGCCATGCCCAGCGGCTGCAGGATGCGGCGGCGCACGAACTCGTCCCACGGCATCCCCGACGCCGACTGCACCACCTGCCCGGCCAGCATGTACGCCAGGTTGTTGTACATGTAGCGCGTGCGCGGCGGCGCGAACGGCCGCAGAAAGCGCATCCGGCGGATGATTTCTTCCGTGTCGTTCCCCGAGGCGTACCACAGGAAGTCCGACGTCGGCAGGCCGGTGCGGTGCGTCAGCAGGTCGCGCACGGTCAGCTCGCCGGCCAGGCCGGGGTCCGACAGCCGCAGCCCGGGGATGTGCATCGACACCGGATCGTCCCAGCGCACCTTCCCCTCGTCCACCAGCATGGCGATCGCCGTCGCGGTGAACGCCTTGGTGGTGGAGGCGATGGCGAACAGGGTGTGCTCGTCCACCGGCGCCGGATTCCCCCGCTGCCGCACCCCGAAGCCGCGGCTGAAGACCACGGAATCGTCCTTCACCACCGCCAGCGCCAGCCCCGGCACGCCCCAGTCGCGCATCGCCTGCTCCACGTACGCCTCCAGCCCGTCCAGCCGCCCCTGCTGCGCCTGCGCGGGATGGATGACGAGCAGCAGCGGCGCGAGCGCGAGTGCCGCCCGGCGGAGACGGTGCCCGGCAAGCGATGTCCGGCGGGTGCGATGGGGATGCGTCATGATCGGGGAGGCGATGGAGGATGCGGCCGCCGCGACGTCGTCGCGCTCCCGGCGGGCGGGTTCCGGCGAGCCGTGGGATTGTAGGCGGGACGATGCGGAGCGGCAATCACGCGCGACCGCCATCCCGCTACCAGACCAGGGAAAGGCAGGTGAGCGATCCCTCGCCCTTCTGGAACTCAGAGATCTCCAGCGGCACGACGTGCACGCCGTGCCGCTCCGCGAAGGCGCGGAGGCGCACCTCCGTGCGCGGGTTGCCCGAAACCACCAGCAGGTGGTCGCGCACGCGCAGCGTGTTGGCGGCGACCGGCTCCCCTTCGTCCACCAGCAGCACCTCGTCCACCTCGAAGGCGCGCACGCCGTCGAAGTCCGGGACGGCGCACAGGACGCCGTTGCCCAGGTAGGTGGCCGCCGTCTTCAGGTGCAGGTAGTTCGCGACCGGCACCTCGGCGACGCGCCGCCCGGCCGGCGCCAGGAACTCGCGCAGGGCGTCCGCCCCGGCCTGGTTGGTCCGCGCCGTCATCCCCACGTACGTCGTGTCCTCCACGTGCAGCACGTCGCCGCCCTCCAGCCGGGCGCCGGCGGGAAGGTAGACCGTCTCGTGCCAGCGCCGGAGCGCGGCCTCCACCGCCGCGGGCTCCCCCTCGCGGTGCGGCGCCAGCCGGCCGATCAGCGCGCGCGGCGCGGCGACGACGGCGGGGTCTTCGATGAACACGCAGTCCGCCCAGGCCTCGTTGCCGTCCAGCAGGTGCACCGCCAGCCCCGCCGCCCGCAGCGCGCCGGCGTACGCGGCGTGCTGCACCCGCGCCTTCTGCATGTCGATGGAGATGCCGCGCGCGCGGTAGAACGGCGCGTACGAGTCCGGAGGCCGCCGCATCAGCGCCGTCGATGGCGTTTGCACTTGTTCCACGTTCCTCTCCCGGGTAGCTTCGCCCGGCCAACATGGGGTTCCGGCACGGCGGCGGCAATGCACCCTCGCCTCACCTTCCGACGCGGGCGATACCCAGCGTGACCAGGCTCGACGCGGACGTGGTGGAGCTCCACACCCGCATGCTGAACGACCGCGGGCGCACCTCGCGCTTTCTGCGGGCGGTGGAAGAAGTGGTGCGTCCCGGCGACGTGGTGGTGGACCTGGGCACCGGCACCGGCATCCTGGCGATGGCCGCGGCGCGCGCGGGCGCCAGGCGCGTCTACGCCATCGAGGCCGGTCCGGTCGCCGGCGTGGCCAGGCAGCTGTTCGCGGCGAACGGCTTCGGCAGGCGCATCACGCTCCTCGACCAGCACTCCACGGAGGTGGAGCTTCCCGCCCGCGCCGACGTGCTCATCACCGAGACCTTTGGCCACGGCGCGCTTTCGGAGCAGGTGCTCGAAGCCGTGGTGGACGCCCGGCGCCGGCTGCTGAAGCCGGACGCACGCACCGTCCCCGGCTCGCTGCGCATCTTCGGCCTGCCGGTGAGCGTGCCGGACGGGGAGCGCGGGGAGTACGTCTTCACGCCGGCGGGGCTGGAGCAGTGGAAGGCGTGGTACGGGATGGACTTCGCCGCGCTGGGAGCCACCAACCGCGACGCGCTGCTCACGCACTGGATGGATGCCTCGCGGGTGCGCCGCTGGCCGTCGCTGGCCGCCCCGGCGCTGCTGGCGGAGATCGACCTCGCCACCCTGGACGACGCGGCCGCGAGCGGCGAGGCGGAAGTGACGGTGCGGAAGAGCGGCAGCCTCGGCGGCCTGGTCCTCTACTTCGACCTGCGCCTCAGCCCCTCCGTCTCCCATTCCACCGACCCGCGCGACGCGGCGCCCGACAACCACTGGCTCAACCCCGTCTACCTGTTCGTGGAGCCGATGGAGCTGCGCCGCGGCGAGACCATCCGCATCTCCTACCGCTACGACCCCGCGGACAAGGAGGAGTGGATCGACGTTCGCCCGAGCCCCTGATCGAATCTCCCGCTGCGGAGAAGGGGACCGGTTTTCGCGCAGAGCGCGAGGCGGCAAAAGGAGGAGGACGCAGAGGTGTGGTGCATCCTCTGCGTCCTCGCTCTTTCCGGCCCGGCCGCGCTACCTGCGCGCCGCGTAGTGCAGGCCGACCACGCCGGTGGGGTACGGCTTCGCGGACACCAGCTCGAACGTCGTGTGCACGCCGTTTGGCAGCACCCGCTTGCCACTCCCGAGCGCGATGGGATACACCAGCAGGTGAAGCTCGTCCACCAGGCCGGCCTCGATCAGCGCGTGCACGAGCTGGCTGCTGCCGTCCGTCAGGATGTTCTTGCCGGGCTCCTCCTTCAGCGCGCGCACCGACTCGATCACGTTGTCGCGGATGATGGTCGTGTTGCGCCACACGGGGTCCCGCAGGGTCTTCGAGACCACGTACTTCTTCTTGGCGTTCAGCACGCCACCGAAGGGATCGTCGTCCGGCATCGGCTCGAACGCCTCGGCGTGGGTGACGTAGGTGCGCCGCCCCAGGAGTAGCGCGTCGCAATCCTTCATCAGGTCGAAGAAGCTCTGCCCGATGTCGTCGTGCCAGTAGGGCAGCGTCCAGCCGCCGTGCTCGAATCCTCCGTCCAGGTCCTCGTCCTTGCCGCCCGGCGCCTGCATCACGCCGTCCAGGGTAACGAACTCGGAGACGATCAGCTTTCTCATACGGCCTCGCAGGTCAGGGTCGATGCTCGTTTCGCTGCACAGGCGTCGAACGAGGATCCCGGAAATCGACACGGCCCCTGCATTGTTTGCCGGTTCTGGTATCATCGGTGTGTGATATCGAATCCGGAAAAACAACAACGCGAGGTACAGAGGAAACGGAGTTAGACAGAGGGAGCCGGGGCGCAACCCCGTCGTCGTCGTTCCTCTGTTTGACTCTGTTTCTCCGTATCCCAATTCGTTTTCAGCGCCTGTAGCCGGCGTGCCGCCTCCCATCACACCAGAAAGTCGGTGATTGTGGGCAATTGGCGGGTTCCCACCGCGGCGACTTTCTTAGGAGGATCCGGTGTGAAGCGGGCAACGCAGTTTCACGGGGAGGACGCGATGGCAAAGCGAGGACGCGGAGGCGTGTCGCTGCCTCCGCGTCCTCGCTCGTCTCCTCCGCGCCCTCCGCGGAAGTGCTTCTCTCCCAGTCCTCAGAACGGCAGATCGTCGTCGTCCTCGAAGGGCGGGGCCTGGAAGTCGTCGTAGCTGCCGCCGGCCCGTCCACCGCCGCCGCTCCCACCGCCACGCTGGCCACCGCCACCTCCACCGCCACCACCGCCGCCCCCTCCACCGCCGGAGCCACGGCTTCCGCCGCCGCCATAGCCGCCCCCGCCACCGTAGTCTCCACCCCCACCGCCGCCGTCACGCCCGCCCAGCAGCAGGATCTCGCGGGCGCGGATCTCGGTGCTGTACTTCGTGACGCCGTCCTTGTCCTCGTACTGGCGGTACTCGATGGAGCCTTCCACGTACGCCTTGTCGCCCTTCTTCAGGTAGCGCTCCACCACGTCCACCATCGACATGCCGCCGCCCTGGCCCCCGCCCCTGCCCGCGAACTTCTGCTCCCATACCACGATGCGGTGCCACTCGGTCTTTTCCTGCGGCTGCCCATCCTGCCCCGTCCAGCGGCGGCTGGTGGCGAGCGAAAAGTTCGCCACCCGCGTCCCGCCGCCAGTGGTGCGGATCTCCGGGTCCTGGCCCAGGTTGCCGATGAGCATGATCTTGTTCAAGCTGCGCGACACGGCGCCTCCTCAGTCTGGATGCGGTAGGTGAACGAAGTAGACGGCGGGATGCGGCGCCAGAGTAGCCGGGCCCCGACCGTTTGTCAAGAGAAATCTCCCACACGAAGTCTCATCACGAGCGCGTCCTCCGTGGGAAGCGAGTAGTACCGCGGCCGTCTGCCGACCACTATGAATCCACGCTGGCGGTAAAGGGATTGTGCGGTCTGGTTCGACTCCCGAACCTCCAGGTAGCATTCGCCGGCGCCGCGCTCCTTCACCCGCTCCACCACCGCGTCCACCAGCGCCCCGCCCACCCCCGCGCCCCGCGCATCGGGCGTGACCGCCACGTTCCCCAGCTCGGACTGGTCGATGACGGTCCAGGCGGCGGCGTAGCCCAGCAGCCGCCCGTCCTCCCCCTCCGCCACCAGCAGGTCCGAGTCCGAGCGCTTCAGCAGCCCCCGGAAGGTGACCTCCTTCCACGGCGTGGAAAAGCATTCCCGCTCGATCTCCAGCACCTG
>DASTNU010000817.1:0-2866 GCA_035720605.1 Longimicrobium sp.
GCGCTGGCAGGTGCCGCTGGGCGTCGAGAACCTGTACCTCACCGGCGAGGCCTCGCGCGCCACGCGGACCATGGACGGCTGGGCCAGCGGCGACGTGGTGAACTCCGTGCGGGCGCTCTCGCTGGGCCGCGACTACCGGGACTACTGGGACGCGGACCTGTTCCGGGTGATGGTGGAGCGCCCCGTGGGCAAGCCGCTGATCCCGGGGGAGACGTGGCTGGGGCCGCGCTTCGGCGTGCAGCTCTCCAGCGATCGCGCGCTGGAGACGCAGGCGCCCTGGGCGGTGCTGGACCGCGAGGGGCTGGAGCGGGAGAACCCGCCCGTCTTCGAGGGGACCGTCTACTCGCTGCTGGCGGGAACGGAGTTCCACTGGCGCGCCCGCACCTCGCGCTTCGAGGGGAGCGTGGACGTGGAGCACGGCCGGCTGGGGGCGCTGGAGGGCGACGGGTTCACGCAGGCGCTGGTGACGGGGAGCTACGCCGCGCTCGCCCTGCGCACGCACCAGCTGCTCCTGCGCTTCCGCGCGATGACGCCCATCGGCACGGACGACGCGCCGCCGCAGCGCCGCGGCATCCTGGGCGCCGGTCCCACGCTGCCGACCGAGCCCGTGGCCCGCTTCCGCGGCGACCACCTGTACTACGTGGAGACCAGCTACGTCATCCCCCTGCTCGACGTTACCCTTCCCGTGGTGGGCGAGCCGTCGCTGGAGGCGGTGCACCTGGCGGGCGCCGCGTGGGTGGGCGGGGAGGAGCCCGAGTGGGTGCAGAACGCCGGCGTGGGCGTCATCTTCTCCCTGCTGCGCGTGCGGATGCTGGTGAACCCCGCCGCGCGCCCGCTGAAGCCCGCTTTCACCTTCGGCATCTACATCCCGCAGGCGTGAGCGGCGCGCCTGACGTCACCGAAGCGGTTGTCTTCCTGTGAGAGAGGCGCCGCGCGTAAGCTTCAGCCTGCACCCCACTTTGGCGCCGACCGAAGGATCTTGCCTGCAGAACCGTGGGTTGAGTCTCTGCCGTCGAGCCTGCCCCTCGCTGGCGGAGAGAAGATCCTTCGGTCGCGCGCAAGCGGTTGCATTACTTCAGGTTACTCGTGTGCGCTCCCTCAGGAAGACAACGCCGCTTGGCAGTCTCTGGGCTTGGCAACACCCTTTGAGGGAGAGCGCCGCGCGTAAGAGCTGCGAGGTCCATGTGGCCCTCCCTCAGGAAGACGACGCTTTGTCGTGGCCGGAACCTCTTTGACGATACCCGCCGAACCCGACCGCGGCGCCGCGCTCGCGGAGAGCTGGGCGGCGAACGCCGGCGCGTGGACGCGCGCCGTGCGCGAGGGAAGGATCGAGAGCCGGCGGCTGGTGACGGACGCCGCCATCGTCGACGCGCTGCTGGAAGGGCGGCCTCGGCGCGTGCTGGACGTGGGATGCGGCGAGGGATGGCTGGCGCGGGCGCTGGCGGAGCGGGAGATCGCCGTCGTCGGGATCGATGCGTCGCCGGCGCTGGTGGATGCGGCGCGCGCGGCCGGGGGCGGGGAGTTCCACCTCCTCCCTTACGCCGACCTCGCGGCCGATCCGTCCCTCGGCGGCGGGCAATGGGATGCCGTCGCCTGCAACTTCTCCCTGCTGGATGAGGACCTCGCGCCGCTCCTCTCCGCGCTGCGCGAGAGCCTGGCGCCCGGCGGCGCGCTGGTGATCCAGACCGTGCACCCGTGCTTCGCCGCGGGCGAGGGCGGGTACGCCGACGGGTGGAGGACGGAGACGTTCGGCGCGTTCGGCGGGGCGTTCGCGCGGCCGATGCCGTGGTACTTCCGCACCCTCGCGTCCTGGCTGGACCTGTTGCGCGGCGCGGGGTACCGCATCGCCGCGCTGCGCGAGCCGATCGATCCCCGGACCTCGCGCCCGGCGTCGCTGCTGGTGGTGGCGGAGCCCATGTCCCACGATCGTTGAACGCGGGCCGCCGCGCGTTTACATTCCGCCGCAGCCACTCCGCACGGCCGGCGCCCCCCGCCGCCAATCCCGATCCGCAACGTCCCCCATCCCCACCGAGGCACCCGAGATGAGCGACACCATCCAGTTCTCCGACAACTACAGCGACCTCTCCACCGACAACGGCTTCCAGTTCGAGTTCCACTGCGAGCACTGCGGCGAGACCTGGCGCTCGGAGTTCGACCGCTACGCCGCCGGCACGGCGGAGAGCCTGCTCGGCGCGGCGGAAGGCATCTTCGGCGGGGTCTTCCGGACGGCGCGCAACGCGGTGGGGCACGTGCGCGGGGCGGGGTGGAGCAAGGCGCGCGACGTGGCGCTGCGCAAGGCGGTGGAGCAGGCGAAGGACCACTTCCACCGCTGCCCGCGGTGCGCCAACCACTTCTGCGACAACTGCTGGAACGAGGACGAGGGCACCTGCATCAGCTGCGTGCCGCGGCTGGACCCGGAGCTGGCCGCCATCAACCGCGAGGCCAAGATCGCCCGCGCCCGCGAGGTGGCGTACGCCACCGCCGAGGTGAGCAGGGAGGACATGCAGCAGCGCGTGGTGAGCTGCCCCGCCTGCGGCGCCGCCAACGCGCGCGGCAAGTTCTGCTCGGAGTGCGGCGGCCCGCTGTCGCTGAACAAGACCTGCCCCGGCTGCTCCGCGGAGATGCCGAGCGCGGCGAAGTTCTGTCCCGAATGCGGGGAGAAGGCGGCGTAAGGCATCGCGATACCCCCTCGCTCCGGCATAAGCCCCGTTCGGCGACGCGTCAGCGGCGCCGGGACGGGGCTTGTGGCCTTTCCAGCCGCGGGTTTCAACCCGTGGCGGGGCCAGGCGCGATGGGCGGGCCCGCGGTAGACGTCAGGTGCCGGCGATCACCATCACCCCCACCCCCCCCGGCCGCCACCCCCGCC
>DASTNU010000818.1:0-4589 GCA_035720605.1 Longimicrobium sp.
AGGCTTCGCCGATGGCGGAGGTGGCGGCGTAACCGCGGAGTGGAGTCTCCGGCCCCGGGCCCTTGAGCGGCTGAAGCCGCCGCGCCGCCGCAACAACAGCGGAAAGCCCCGCAAACCGCGCGGGGCTTCAACTGCTCGGAGATCGCCGTGGTGCACATCAACCGGCGCACGGTAGGAGCGGTCCGCGAAGGCGGACATCGTGAAGTTGTAGCGGCGGTTTCAACCGCTTGGCGCGAGGCGGGGCTTCAACTGCTCGGGGATCGTACGCGGCGGTGGGTTCTCTCCCCCTCTCCGCGAGGAACGAGCGGGGAGGGGGCCGGGGGGAGGGGCCCCGTGCGGGCATCGAAGAATCAGAACCGGAGCGGAATGGCGGGTCTTCGTCTTTCATCGAACGTGTTCACCCGGCGCGAGTGGCTGCTGCTGCTGGTGCTGACGGCGGTGCAGTTCTGCCACGTGCTGGACTTCGTCCTCATCATGCCGCTGGCGCCCACCCTCATGCGGTCACTGCGCGTCTCGGCGCAGGAGTTCGGGCTGCTGGTGTCGGCGTACACCTTCGCCGCGGCGGCGTCGGGGCTGGTGGCCGCGGCGTTCATGGACCGCTTCGACCGCAAGCCCATGCTCCTCTTTCTCCTCGCCGGCTTCGGCGTGGGGACGCTGCTGTGCGGGCTGGTGGACGAGTACCGGCTGCTGATGGCGGCGCGCGTGGCCACGGGCGCGTTCGGCGGGGTGCTGGCGGGACTGGTGTTCGCCATCGTGGGCGACCAGATCCGCCCCGAGCGCCGCGGCACCGCCATGGGCGTGGTGATGGGCGGCTTCAGCGCCGCGTCGGTGCTGGGGCTGCCCTTCGGGCTGTCGCTGGCGGAGCGCGGCCGCTGGGAGACGCCCTTCCTCTTCCTGGCCGGCGCGACGGCGGTGGTGTTCGTCTTCGGCGCGATGGCGCTCCCTTCCATGCGCGGCCACATGACCGGCCGCCGCCACGACGATCCCGCGGCCTTCGCGGAGCTGTGGCGGGTGGCGCGCGAGCCGCGGCACGTGCGGGCGTTCACGCTCACCACCGCCATCATGTTCTCCGCCTTTACCGTGGTGCCGTTCCTGAGCGCGTACCTGGTGCAGAACGTGGGGATGCCGGAGAACCGGCTGGACCTGATCTACCTGGCGGGCGGCGCGGGCACCATCATCACCGGGCCGCTGCTGTGGGGCCCGCTGGCGGACCGCTACGGCCACGCGCGCGTCTTCACGCTCGCGGCGATGCTCAGCATCGTTCCCATCGCCGCCGTCACCAACCTGCCGCGCGCCTCGCTGCCGGTGATCCTGGCGGTGACCACGGCGATGATGGTGATGGGGTCGGGGCGGATGATCTCCATCACCGCGCTCATCACCGGCGTGGTGGAGCCGCGGCGGCGGGGGAGCTTCATGACCCTGAACTCGTCCATCCAGCAGGGCGCCGCCGGGGCCGCGGCCTTTGTGGCCGGGCTGATGATCGGCGGGGGCGACGGGCGGCCGCTGACCGGCTACTCCCTGGTCGGGGCGCTGGCGATCGCCTCCACGCTGGTGACCCTGGTGCTGGTGCGCAGGCTGCGGCCCGCGGAGGGGCAGGGCGTGCACTCGGAGTACGAGGCGGCCGGCGCCCCACCCCTCGCGGAGCCGATGGAGGCGCCCCACTCCGCCGCGGCGGACGCCGACCCACCCCGCGTCCCGGAGCGGCGCCGCCGCCATCACGCCGCGGCGGGCGAGGACTGACGCGTTTCGCGGCGCGGGCTCAGGGTACGCACCCGTCGGTGCACCGGAGGCAGCTTCGGGACTCGCACCCTGCGGTCATCTTGACGGGACAGTTGACACAGGTTGCTTCGCCGCAGCTTTCGGCGCAGGTCTGACAGGTGCGCCCACAGGTGTCGCCGCAGGTGTCTGGCTGGTCCGAGAACGGCTCGCAGCCGATGGTGCGCTGCTGGTGCGCGGCGACCGTGCCCGCGACAGGCTCCTGCGGCTCGGTGTGGAACGACTCAACTGCGAGGGATTCGAGACTCAGTCGGATCTTGCGCATGGTGCCTCTCCGGTGGGGAATCGATGGGAGCCGGCGGGCGGCGCACCTGGGGTGCCGGGGAGGGAGACCGCGGAGGTGTGGAGCCCGGCCGGCCGGGCGTCGCGTGCAATACTGCTTCCGCGCTGCGATCGCACAAGCAAACATCGCAGGCGCCGTCGGTGTCCGCACAGACGGACGGCGTAAGGTTGTAGCGGCGAATTCGTTCGCTTCCGCGGGCGGACGGCACGTTGCCCGAGTAGAATCTCAAGACGCGACAGTCGCTTTTCCCCGGGCGAGGTGCGCGGGGACCCATTCTGGAGGATAGATGGCGGACGAATCCAAGGCGGCAACCAAAAAGGCGAACGCGCTGCGCTCCAAGGAGGCGTGGGCAGAGGCCAAGCGCCTGATGTGGGCGCACCGGCGCTACCTGCTCATCGGCCTGGTGCTGATGGTGGTGAGCCGCATCGCCGGGCTGGTGCCCGCCGCCAGCTCCAAGTACCTGATCGACGAGGTGCTGGCCAAGGGGCGCGGCAACCTGCTGCTCCCCGTCGCGGGCGCCGTGCTGGTGGCAACGCTGGTGCAGGGCGTGACCTCGTTCGCGCTGTCGCAGGTGATCAGCGTCACCGCGCAGCGCGCCATCACCGACATGCGGCGGCGCATCCAGCGCCACATCACCCGCCTGCCCATCCGCTACTTCGACGGCACGCAGGTGGGCGTCCTGGTCTCGCGGGTGATGAACGACGCGGAGGGCATCCGCAACCTGGTCGGGACGGGGATCGTGCAGCTGGTGGGGAGCGTCTTTACCGGCGTGCTGGCGCTGGCCGCGCTGCTGTACCTCAACTGGATGCTCACCGTCGCCATCGTCGTCATCCTGGCCCTGTTCGGGGTGGCGATGGGGACCACGTTCAAGAAGCTGCGCCCCATCTTCCGCGAGCGCGGCCAGATCACGGCGGAGGTCACCGGGCGGCTGACGGAGACGCTGGGCGGCATTCGCGTGGTCAAGGCGTACGGCACCGAAAAGCGCGAGCACCGCGTCTTCGCCAAGGGCGCGCACCGCCTGTTCCGCAACATCGCCAGCTCCATCACCGGGACGTCGACGATCACGTCGGTGGGCACGGCCGTGATCGGCGCGGTCAGCCTGGCGGTGATCGTCATCGGCGGGCGCTCCATCCTGGCGGGGCAGATGACGCTGGGCGACCTGTTCGCCTTCGTCTTCTTCACCGGCCTGCTGGCCGCGCCGGTGATGCAGATCGCCTCCATCGGCACGCAGATCAGCGAGGCGTTCGCCGGTCTGGACCGCATCCGCGAGATCCTGGGGATGCGGACGGAGGACCAGGAGGACCACGACCGCGCGCCGCTGGGCCCCATCGCGGGCGACGTGAGGCTGGAGGACGTGTGGTACGAGTACAACGAGGGACAGCCGGTGCTGCGCGGCGTGAACGTCCACGCGGCCGCCGGGACGACCACGGCGTTGGTGGGGAGCAGCGGCTCCGGCAAGAGCACGCTGATGAGCCTGGTGATGGCGTTCAACCAGCCTACGGCAGGCCGGGTGCTGATCGACGGGCGGGATCTGAGCGGGCTGCGGCTGGCGGACTATCGCGCGCAGCTGGGCGTGGTGCTGCAGGAGAACTTCCTCTTCGACGGCACGGTGGCGGACAACATCCGCTTCGCGCGGCCGGACGCCACGCGCGCCGAGATCGAGGAGGTGGCCCGCATCGCCAACGCGGACGAGTTCGTGCGCGGCTTTCCGGACGGGTACGACACCGTGGTGGGCGAGCGGGGGATCAAGCTGAGCGGCGGGCAGCGGCAGCGCATCGCCATCGCCCGCGCGCTGCTGGCGGACCCGCGCATCCTCATCCTGGACGAGGCGACCAGCTCGCTGGACAGCGAGAGCGAGTTCAAGATCCAGGAGGGGCTGCGCCGGCTGCGGCAGGGGCGCACCTCGTTCGTCATCGCGCACCGCCTGTCCACCATCCGCAGCGCGAACCAGATCCTGGTGCTGGAGGCGGGCGAGATCGTGGAGCGGGGCACGCACGCGCAGCTCATGGCGCTGGGCGGCCGCTACCGCGAGCTGCACGACCGCCAGTACGCGCTGGAGAGCGACCGCTTCATCAACCCCGGCGAGGATTTTACGCCCGACATCGACTTCGCCGCGCCCGCGGGGGCCGGCTCGGGCGACTGACGGAAGTGCGTGAGTGCGTTAGTGCGTTAGTGCGTTAGTGCGTTAGTGCGTTAGTGGCGGGTGATCCACGCCTGACCATCCAGCCGAGCCCCCGCGCCTGAGCGGCTAAAGCCGCCGCAACGAGGGCGGAAAGCCCCGCAAACTGCGCGGGGCTTCAACTGCACGACGATACCGCGGCTACAGTCCGCGCAGGCGGACTTCGTGATGTTGCAGCAGCGGTTTCAACCGCCGGGCGAGGGGCGAGCGAGACCGGCAGGTGCTGATCCCGCCAGCTCTCTCCGGGCCGCTGAACCCGCCGCTCGCCGCAACGAGGGCGGAAAGCCCCGCAAACTGCGCGGGGCTTCAACTGCACGACGATACCGCGGCTACGGTCCGCGCAGGCGGACT
>DASTNU010000819.1:0-10587 GCA_035720605.1 Longimicrobium sp.
GAACCAGTCGTGCCACCCTTCCTTTTCCGCGCGCCACTTGCAGTCCCAGTGAAACGTCACGCGCCGCTCCTCGGCGGTGGTGCGCACGAACAGCTTGCCGCGAAAGTACTCGCAGCCGCTGACGCCGCGGACTTCGATTGATTCGATGGGGAGGTGCGGGTATTCTACCAGCATCTTGGCGAGCGCGCGCTCCACCTTTACCGGCGGCGCCCCGTGGCCGAAGGCGATGCGCCCGCTGGAGCGGCCGTCGCGGAGGAACTGGCTCAGGGCCTCGCGAAACGAGGCCGTGGCGGCGGACCTGTCCAGCAGATCGGCAGTCGTCATGCGTCGGGCTGTGGGGGTGCGGTGGAGGAGGACATACAAGATAACCAAACATGAGGTTTTCGCCAAGTCGTTGCCCGCAGACACCTTGCGGGCAGATGCCCCGTCTCCTTCCGCATCCTTCGTGACCGATCCGCATCCCCCGCCGCGCGCCGAGCTGGACGCCCCGCCCGACGTGGCCGCCATCGCGCGGCGGCTTCAGGACGCGGGGTTCGAGACGTGGGCGGTGGGCGGCGCCGTGCGCGACGCGCTGGGCGGCGGCCACCCCGCGGACTGGGACCTGGCCACCGCCGCCCGCCCGCGCGACGTGCAGCGCCTCTTTCGCCGCACCGTCCCCGTCGGCGTGGCGCACGGCACCGTCGGCGTGCTGGGCCGCGACCGCCGGCTGTACGAGGTCACCACCTTTCGCCGCGACGTGGAGACGGACGGCCGCCACGCGCGCGTGGTGTTCGCGGACACGGTAGACGACGACCTGCAGCGCCGCGACTTCACCATCAACGCCGTCGCCTGGCACCCGCTCACCGGCGAGGTGCGCGACCCCCACGGCGGGGTGCCGGACCTGCGGGCGGGCCTGCTGCGCACCGTGGGCGAGCCGGCGGAGCGCTTTCGCGAGGACCGGTTGCGCGTGCTCCGCGCGCTGCGCTTCGCCGGGCGCTTCGGCATGCGCATCGACCCGGCGACCTGGCGCGCCGCGCGGGACGCCGCGCCGGAGCTGGTGCACCTCTCCGTCGAGCGCGTGCGCGAGGAGCTGCTGAAGGTATTGCGCGAGGTGCGGCCGCCCTCCGTCACGCTGCGCCTGTACGAGCAGTCCGGCGCGCTGGCGCACCTGTATCCCGAGCTGCAGGCGTGCGTGGGCGTGGCGGATGGGGATGCGGACCTGTGGACGCACCTGCTCCGCGCGGTCGACCACGTCCCGCAGCCGCGTACGAGCCTGCGGATCGCCGCGCTGCTGCACGATGCGGGGAAGGCGGTGGCGAGCGACCGGGCCGAGCACGCGGCGGCGGGCGCGGCGGCGGCGCACCGGTTGATGAAGCGCCTCAAGTTCTCCAACGCGGAGATCGACCGCGCGGTGCACCTGGTGGCGCAGCACTCGGACTTTCCACTGCCGGAAGCGCCCGATCCGGAGCTGCGCCGCTGGCTGCGCCGCATCGGCCGGGAGTACGTGAACGACCTCTTTCGCCTGCGCATCGCGGACTTGCGCGCACGGGCGGAGGACGATCCGCGGCTGGACGACACGAACCGGCTGTGGAAGCGCATCCACGGCGAGCTGGCGCGCGAGGCGCCGCTGGAGATCGGCGACCTGGCGATCGGCGGGGCGGAGCTGCGCGCGCTGGGCCTGCCGCCCGGCCCGCTCTACGGCGAGATCCTGCGCGGCCTGCTGGAGCGCGTCACCGACGACCCGTCGCTGAACCAGCGCGAGACGCTGATGGGGATGGTAGCGGAGGGGATTTCGGGCGGGGAGGACGCGTGATGTGGTGGAGGCTATCGCGACAAGCGTTGTCTTCCTGAGGGAGCGCCACACGTAACCATCATCCGGAGAAGTGCTTGCGCGCGACCGAAGGATCTTCTCTCGGCTCGCGGGGGGCGGGCTCTCAGGCACAGAGGCGGCTCCGAGGTTTTGCCGGCAAGATCCTTCGGTCGGCGCCAGGGAGCGGGGTGAACGCGGGATACGCGCGGCGCCTCCCTCAGGAAGACAGATCCGACTACCTGTCCAGGGACGAACTATGCCAGTCACCCAGGCGGAGAAAGCCGCACGGTTCCAGGCCCTGCACGGCCGTCCGGGCGCGTTCGTCATCCCCAACCCGTGGGATGCGGGGACGGCGCGCATCCTGGAGCGCCTCGGATTCGAGGCGCTCACCACGACGAGCGCGGGGCTGGCCTTCACCCTGGGCCGCCGCGACGGACAGGTGACCCGCGACGAAGCGCTGGCCAACGCGCGGGCGATCGTGGAGGCGGTGGACCTGCCCGTGGCGGCGGACCTGGAGAACGGCTACGGCCACGCGCCCGAAGCCGCGGCCGGGACCATCCGCCTGGCGGGCGAGGCCGGGCTGGTCGGAGGCTCCATCGAGGACGCCTCGGGCGACCCGCAGCGTCCCATCTACGACCTCCAGCACGCGGTGGAGCGCATGGCGGCGGCCGTCGAGGCGGCGCGCGCGTTCCCGTTTCCGTTCGTGCTGGTGGGCCGGGCGGAGAACTACCTGCACGGCCGCCCGGACCTGGACGACACCATCCGCCGCCTGCGGGCCTTCGAGGCCGCCGGCGCGGACGCGCTGTTCGCGCCCGGCATCACTTCACCCGAGGACATCCGCACCGTCTGCGCGTCGGTGGGCAAGCCCGTCAACGTGATCATGGGCCTCAAGGGCTCCGCGCTTACCGTCGATGAGCTCGCCGCGCTGGGAGTGAAGCGGATCAGCGTGGGGTCGGCGCTCAGCCGCGCGGCGCTGGGCGCATTCGTTCGCGCCGCGGAGGAGATCCGCGACCACGGCACCTTCCGCTTCGCCGACGACGCGCTCCCCTTCGCGGAGGCGAACAAGCTGGTCTCGGCGGATTGAGCCGTGCAGATCACTGGTATTTGATGGCGTCCAGCGGGCGCTGGCCGGGGAGGGGGAGGATGACGCCGGGGTTCAGGATGCCGAGCGGGTCGAAGGCGTCTTTGACGGCGCGGAAGGAGGCGACGATCTCCGGGCCCCAGATGGTCTCCAGCAGCGGCGCGCGCAGGCGGCCATCGCCGTGCTCGCCGACCATGGTGCCGCCCAGCCGCGCCAGAGCGCTGAACTTGAATTCTTCACGGTTCGCCGAGTGTAAGAGCTGCACACTCGGGCTCTCGCACTGTTGGTTGACCATCAAACTTGCGACATGTACTCTGTGGTGTGCTCTGGTTCGTCCGAACCCCGGCTGTGACTCAGATATCCGCACCGATATGACGCAATATGCCAGCCGACTCGAAGATCTTCTCTTGTTTCAGGAGCTGTTAAAAAGCAGTGGACGCGACGGCGTTTCCAGAGCGGACGTAAGACAGCTTTCGGGTATGGTACTCGGTGCTGCAGAAGTTGTGGGGCCACTCCTAAAACGAATCCCTCTGACATTCCGGCAGTATACAGATCATGATATCGAGCACTCCCGAAATGTCATCGATCTCATGGGCCGATTTATTCCAGAGGAAACCCGGAAGGAGTTGAACGCTATAGAGATCTCGATGCTCCTTTTGGCCGCGCTGCTCCACGATGTCGGGATGTATGTTACGGACGAGGAGAAAGCGCGAACGTTGGCTTCAGAGGAGTTTCGCTCTTTCATGGCTACCCATCAGGATCGCGCGATTGCGATGCAGGAAGCACAGGATGCTGGTCACACACTTCGAGCCGAGGCTATCCGCGACGCCCTGCTGGCGGATTATTTCCGGCGGCTGCATCCGGAGCGGGCAGCACACGTAATAGCGACGCACTTCCAGGAACAACGGCTGCGCTTTCGCGAGATCGATATTACTCCCCGTGTAATCCGCATTGCAGAGAGTCACGGATGGGGTGTTCTCGAGAGCAACGACCCTAGGGATCCGAGAAAGTCAGTCGCTTCATTGGAGACTCGCCGGCCAGTATACGGTGTGCCTGTTAATGAACAGTATCTCGCCTGTTGTTTGCGGCTTGCAGATATTATGGACTTCGACCGCTCGCGCACACCGGTTGCCGTCTTTCGCCATGTTGACTTCACAGAGCCAAAGTCTTGGGAGGAATGGAATAAGCATCTTCAGATTACTGGCTGGGCGATTACTGAGCACGAGGTCGAGTACTACGCTGAATGCACGCATCCTGCCTTTTATGTCGCTGTGATGGAGTTCTTAGATTGGATCGATACCGAGTTGCGTGAGTGTCGGCATTTGATCGTTCGAGATGCACCATCGAATATAGCAGAGCGGTATAAGCTCTATTTAGCACCGGCAGTAGAGCGGTGGAAAGTTGAAATGGCAGATCCGAGCTATGTCGCTGGTGCCTTTCATTTCCAATTAGACTACGCGCGCATAATGCAGCTTCTGATGGACAGAAGCCTGTATCCGGATCCAAGTTTATTCCTTCGCGAGCTCCTGCAGAATTCGTTAGATGCCTGCCGGGTGCGGCGTGCACTCGCAAGCGAGGCTGGTCGGGAACCGGACTACGTCCCCCGAATTTTGGTATGGGATCACTCGGAAGATCCTGAAAGTCCTCGTATAATTTTTCAAGATAATGGCATCGGAATGTCCCAGCGGATTTTTGAGAGCTACTTTATGCGCGTCGGACGTAGCTACTATCGCTCTGCTGAGTTCGAAGCTGAGCAGGCGCGGCTTGAAAAGAAGAACATTGCCTTGGAAGCAATTTCACAATTTGGCATTGGTATTCTCTCTTGCTTTATGGTGGGCGATCGCTTGGACATTGAGACCTACCGCATCGGGAACCCTCCACTTCATATCACTATCGAGGGCCCTGATAAGTATTTCGTAATGCGCAGGTTGCCGGAGCCGGCACGGAGCGACTTCGGCCCACGCGTGCTAAGCGATCATGAAGATGGCCCTCCCAATATGCCGGGCACTCGGATTACGCTCTATCTTCGAACCTCACGTGCAGGGAATCCTTGGCATGAGACAGGTCTTTCCCCCCACTGGCCTCATGTATCGTATGGAGTTTACGCAGTCGAGACACTGTTCCGATTCGCGGTCAACGTTGATTGCGCCCTCCACGTGTACGGTCCTCATCAGAACAGCAGCGTTATCGAGGGATCCCGCTGGAGCAAAACAATGCCATCGCCGCATACACACTTGCGAATGAGTAGAATTGGTCAGCCAGATGTAAAGCCGTCAGCCACCGTTCTCGATACGTTCTCGGCTTCAATGGTCCCGCTGCAGGAATATAGCTTTTCGCAGC
This sequence comes from Longimicrobium sp., assembly GCA_035720605.1. GTDB lineage: Bacteria > Gemmatimonadota > Gemmatimonadetes > Longimicrobiales > Longimicrobiaceae > Longimicrobium. The sequence continues at coordinate 5,211 of DASTNU010000819.1, forward strand.
ATTTGCACGGCCAAGCGTGGTTGTGGTTGCTGCGAAGTGCGGATGGTACTGCAGCGCCTCAAGTTGGGCACTTAGTTTTTGGTGGGGGTCAGACTCCGGCTCTGCGTTGCGCTGCGGAATTGCGACTCGCGAGCAAACTGCGATCGCGAGCACTGCAGAACGGTTCACAGGCCGTCGTTTCCGAGATTCTACTCGCAGCTAGTGTAGACGTTTTAAACCCGATTCGTGATAAGCCTGATCAATTTTTCCTAGATCATCGTGACGATATCGAACGTCTCGCACAGATGTGGGAGCAGCTCCCCCGACACGAGCGGACGCTGGTAGCTGCCCATGTGGCTGTTCCAGAAAGCGCCAGATCTGTGAGTGTCCTTTCTCCAATGTGGTGGGCGCATACTGAATGTCTCAGGATGCTGGAGAGCGGTGGTGCAAAGTGGCATACCACGGGCTTTGACTTTGTTGGAAATCTCGCTTTTGAGAGCGGACCCGCTGACCTTGCCCTGTCTGGTATTCTGATTCCCGCGGGCATAGTGCAATGGAATCCCGAAATTGGTAAGTCTCGCAATGTAGAGCTGCTGCCTGTCGCGGGAGGATGTCTAATTGATGCACGCGGCCGTCAGGCTCCTCGTCCTGCTGCGAATCGGCTGTTTATCGATCCTGAACAAGGCCGGCGAGTAGGTGTGCCCCTTCTCCGGGCTGTCCTTCGTCATGCGACGAGCTTGGCTAATAATGGTAGTTGGGGCTCGCATTGGCAGGAGTGGGTAAGATCCCTAATCCCGGCAATATGGAGTTCCACCTACGGATATGAAGTCCTCTTCCAAGAACTCCATCGGCTGTATGAGATGCCCCTCTTCGCGTGGAGAGCCGGGGGCACAGCAGAATCCATCCTGTATCTAAGTCGGCAGCAGCTACGTACCCGATTCGGAGACTGGGTTCCAATCGCCGCGAGAGGTGAAATAGGGCTTGTTGATAGTGATGTGACGCGGGCGTTAGCATTGGGATTGAATCGGCGAACAGAAGATAAGAACACCTTCCTAAACGTGGATGAGGTACGTGATATCGTGTATAATTTCGAGACAGTTGATTAGTCACCCTCAGCGGTACTTGATGGCGTCCAGCGGGCGCTGGCCGGGGAGGGGGAGGATGACGCCGGGGTTCAGGATGCCGAGCGGGTCGAAGGCGTCCTTCACGGCGCGGAAGGAGGCGACGATCTCCGGGCCCCAGATGATCTCCAGCAGCGGCGCGCGCAGCCGGCCGTCGCCGTGCTCGCCGGCCATGGTGCCGCCCAGCCGCGCCACGCCCTCCGCCACCTCGTACACGATCGCCTCCGCCTCCTCGCGCCAGCCCGGCTTCGCGATGTCCACCAGCGGGTTCACGTGCAGGTTGCCGTCGCCCGCGTGGCCGAAGATGACGGCGGGGAGCGCGTGCCGCGCCAGCACCTCGCGCAGCAGGCGGACGTAGTCGGGAAGGCGGTCCACCGGCACCACGCCGTCCTCGATGAACTGCATCGACACGCGCGCGCCGGCGAGCTTGGCGATCAATGGGCTCGCCGCGTGGCGCACGTGCCAGAAGCGCTCCTGCTCGCCCGCATCCACCGCGAGCGAGACGCGGTCGGCGATCCCTTCCACGTGCGCGACCAGCCGCTCCAGCTTGGCGGCCACCTCCGCGTCCGAATCGCCCTCCATCTCCACGAAGAGGATCGCTTCCAGCCCCGGGCGCAGCGGGTAGCCGGGGTCCTCGCCGCCGTCGCGCACCAGGTCGATGAAGGTGCGTTCGATCATCTCGCACGTCGCGGGGTCCAGCTCCAGGATGCGCTGAACCGCGGCGCCGGCGGCCTCCAGATCCTCGAACTCCAGCAGCGCCAGCCCGCGCGCCGCCGGCACCGGCGCCAGCCGCACGGTCGCGCCCACCACCATCCCCAGCGTCCCCTCGCTGCCGACGAACAGGTCCACCGCGTCGCCGGAGCGCAGGTACTCGCGCAGCGCGTAGCCGGACGAGTTCTTCCGCACTTTCGGCCAGCGGCGCTCGATGAGCACCGGGTCCTCCGCCAGGATCGCATCCACCTGGTCCAGGATCTCGCGCAGCCGCGGATGCTCGTCGCGCGCGCCGCGGGTGGTGGTGGCGAGGGTGCCGTCCGCCAGCACCACGTCCAGCGACTGGATCCAGCCGCGCGCGGAGCCGTAGCGGACGGTGTGCGCGCCCCCCGAGTTGTTGGCGATGATGCCGCCCATCGAGGCGCGGTCGGCGCTGGAGGGATCGACGGGGAAGTGCAGCCCGTGCGGCGCCGCGGCGGCGTTCAGCCGGGCGAGCGTGGCGCCGGGCTGGATGCGGGCGATGCGCCGATCCGCATCCACCGACTCCACCAACCCGAAGCGCGTCTTGAAGTCGACCGCGATCCCCGGCCCGACGTTGCCGCCGGGCATCCCCGTCCCCGCCGCGCGCGGGACGAGCGCAATGCCGTGCTCGGCCGCCCATCGGACCAGCGCCGCCACGTCCTCCGCGTCCTCCGGCACCGCCAGGGCGGCCGGCAGCGCGCGCAGGATCCCCGAGTGCTCGGCGTATTCTCCGCGGCGCACTTCATCCACCGCCCACTCGCCGCGAAAGCCGCGCGGCGGGTCGGCAGGAAGGATCACGGAGGCGGGTACGTCAGTCATCTGCCGTGCGGAATCTCGGGCGAAAGCGGGCGCCGTCCATCGAATCCATCCCCGTAAACGAAAAACGCTCCCCGGCGGGGAGCGTCCGTCATCCGTCACCGGCCCGCCGCTACCTCGCGCATGCAGGGCACAGGCCGATGACCTCCACGCGGTACCCCTGCACCCGGAAGCCCTCTCCCACGTGCAGCTGCGGCAGGATCTCGGGCACCTGGCCGGGGACGTCGCGCACCTGGCCGCACTGCAGGCAGCGCGAGTGATAGTGGTCGTCCGTGCGCGCGTCGTAGCGGGCGCTGTCGTCGCCGTAGGAGAGCTTGACGGCCAGGTTGCAGCTCACCAGCGTCTCCAGCGCCTTGTACACCGTGGCGAGGGAGATGTCGGCGATGTCGGTGCGGACGGCGGTGAACACCTCGTCCGCCGTGGGATGTTCCGTGGTGCCCAGCAGAAAGCGGTACACGGCCGCGCGCTGGTCCGTGAAGCGCTGGCCGTTGGCCTCCAGCGCCTCGCGAAGCAGGACGTCCGCCTGTTCCGGATCGGGCCGTGCGGTGACGGGCATCGGCGGGTGCATTTACGCCTGGGGTAGAGCGGAAAACGCAGGAACCACGCGGGGTTCCCGCCATAAGAAGCTAGGGATGGCGGAAAGGGATGTCAACGGGCACCGCGCGCCGTAGCTTGATGGCGGGCACGGAGGATGCGACGGCCGGCGCCCGGAGATCGCGGCAACACCACCGGTGACGACGGGATGCAAGTGCGAGGACGGCTGAGGGCGGTTCTGGCCTGCGCGGCGCTGGCCGCGGGCGGGTGCAGCGACGCGTCGGGGAAGGTGCAGGAGCTTCCGCCGCTCCAGCGCCCCACCCCCGAGGCGCGCGCCGGGCTGCCGGAGGTGCGCGGCATCTGGCGCTTCGCGGGGTTCGAGATCCGCCCGCAGGACACCCTGCTGGTGCGCGAGCAGGCGTACCAGATGGTGCCGCTCGCGGAACTGCGCATCATCACCCAGCGGCTGGACTCCGTCGCCGGGCAGATCGTGCGCGCCGGCGTTGGCTTTCCGTTCACCGGCGAGGTGCGCCGCGACGGCACCCTGGCGCTGGTCACCTTCAGCGAGGGGCAGGGGCAGTTCGTGTCCGGGCGGATGCTGCGCGACACCTTCTGGATCGAGCTGACGACGGTCACCGAGTCGCAGGGGTGGTCGCCCGGGGCGCGCGCGGCGATGGTGCGGCGGGTGGGCGGTCCGCCGTTCCGCCGGCTGCTGGGCGGCGCGCCCATCACCCCGCCGGTGGACAGCGCCCGCCTGCGCGACAGCCTGCGTCTGGACTCGCTGCGCCGCGCCGGCGTGGCCGCGCCACCGGCCCAGCCGGGCGTGCAGCCGCCCGTCACCACGCAGCCGCAGCCCGGCGTCCCCGCGCAGCCCGGCGCCCGCCCCACCATCCCGGCCACCCAGCCCCAGGCGCAGCCGCAGCGCCCGGCCCAGCAGCCGCCGGCGCAGCAGCGTCCACCCGCCCAGCAGCCGCGCCCGCGTCCGCAGAACCCGCCGCCCGCGGACACGCCCACGCCGCCGGTGGACGAGCCCGACCCGGACCCGGAGCCGCCCGCGCGGCCGCCGCCGAACCCGAACGCGCCGAAGGACACCATCCGGTTCGGGCAGCCGCCGGTGGGGAGGGGGTGAAGGGGTGACCGGCAGGGTGCTCACTGCGTCCGCGGGGGGCCCTCTCCCCCGCCCGGCCGTTCGCTCGTTCCTCGCGACGGCGGGCGACCCCTCCCCCAACTTCGGGGGAGGGGTTTTTGTTTATGTGGGTTCGGTGCGAAAAGGCAGGGTGAGTGCGCGTCCGCGGGTGCCCCCCTCCCCGGCCCTCCCCCGCAAACTGCGTGGGGGAAGGGAGATAGTCAGAGGCCGTTCGGAGCACGATCGAATTCTCCCCTCTCTCCCGCTTGCGGGAGAGAGGGGGCCGGGGGGTGAGGGCTCTCGCGGGCGCAGTGCGATGCCTGTCGAAGTGTCTCGATCGATCTGGGCTGCCAACCTACCCCAGGGTTTTTTGGGGGAGGTGGGCGAGTGGTGCTCGCCCGGAGGGGGCGTGCCCCCCGCGCCGATCCTCGGCGCACCCCGTTCACCCCGTTCACCCCGTTCACCCCGTTCACCCCGTTCACCCCGTCACCCCGTCACCTTGTCACCTTGTCACCCCCTCACCGCTATCCCGCCCGCCAGTCCGGGTTGATCTTGCTGGTGAGAATGTGATCCTCCCAGCGGCCGTTCAGCAGCAGGTAGTCGCGCGCGAAGCCTTCCACCGTGAACCCCAGCCGCCGCAGCAGCCCGCCGCTGCGCTCGTTGCGCGGCACGTAGTTGGCCTGGACGCGGTGCAGGTTCTGCTCGCCGAACATGTACCCGATGGCCGCCTCCAGCCCCTCGCGCATCAGCCCGCGCCCCTCGTAGTCCCCGTCCAGCCCGTAACCCAGCACGCAGTAGTGCGCCGGCGCGCGAAAGATCTGCGTGAAGTTGGCGTTGCCGATCACCCGCTCCGGCCGCGCCCGGTCGAACAGGAAGAGCCGTACGCTCTTTCCCTCCCGCAGCTCCGCGAAGTTGGCGCGCACCTGCGCGTGCCAGAAGCCCTCCGTGAAGAACTCCTCCCCGACCAGCGGCCGGGAGGGGGCCAGGCGCTCGCGGTTGTCCGCAAAGTAGCGTACCACCTGCGGCACGTCCTCCGGCTGCGCCATGCGCACGATCACCCGCGGGGCGG
>DASTNU010000820.1:0-2815 GCA_035720605.1 Longimicrobium sp.
CCGATGCCGTCGCTGGCGCCGGTGATCACCACCACGTTCTCGCGAAACGCGTCCGCCATCGTGCCGGTTCCGCTTCCGCGTCAGGACTTCCGACGGACGGGCGGGTCCTCGTCGTCGTCGTCCAGGTCCATGTCCTCCATGTCCTCCATGGACTCCATCATCAGCTCCATGAGCTCGGGCATGGCCTCCTGCATCACCTCGTTGGTGATCTGCTGGGTGCGCACGGCGATCTCGGGCGTCAGCTCCGCCATCCGCTGGCCCACGGGGGTGCGGTAGAAGGCGATGAGCCCGCGCAGCTCCTCTTCGGTGAACAGGTCCGAGTACATGCGGATGAAGCCCGGCTCCAGGGCCTCGTAGCGAAGGTGCTCCGCGAAGAACTCGCGCATCACGTCCGCGAAGCCCGGCCCCATCTCCGCGCCCATGCCGCCCTGCAGCATGGCTTCCATGGTGCGGGTGAGGTTCTCGCTGGTGCGGGTCACCTCCAGGAACTCGCGCACCAGCGCGACCTCGGTCGCCGACGGCTCCGGCTGCGCGGCGGCCGGCGCGGCGGCGGCCAGGGTCAGGGCGAGCACCATCCAACGCTTCTTCATGTTTTTCTCCCGGGATCGAAAGGGTGTTTTCAGCCGCGGCGGCGCTCCAGCAGCAGCATCATCAGCAGGCTCAGCACGCTCAGCCCTTCGGCGGGGAGCGTAACTTCCGCCAGCTTCTCGATGGTGTACTTGCCCTCCCACAGGGCGGGCTGCTTGCTGGCGCGCAGCACCTCGGTGGCGCCGTCGGGGGTGGTGACGCTGTAGGAGGGGTGAAAGACGTAACCGGCAAGGATGCCCAGCACGGGGATCTCGCCGAACAGCGCGTCGCCCACCTTGGCCCACGGGTTCCGCTCGCGGATCAGCAGGACTACCTCGTCGCCGGACATGATCTCGTAGTGGGCGCTCCACAGCGAGCGCCGGCCCTTGCGCCGCACGCTCCCCACCTCGCGCCCGTCGGCGGTGGTGAAGTGGTAGCGGGCGCGAAAGTCGATCACCCGGTCGGCCTTGATGTGGTACAGCGGCTGCTGCTGCGCCTCGTCGGCGAAGACGGTGACGTTCTCCCTGAGCTTGAACATCTTCTGCTTGACGTACATCCGCAGGTTGCCCTGCGCGTCGCGCACGTAGATCTGCGGCGTGAGCGCCATGAGCTTGAAGGAGAGCTGCAGCGGGTAGTCCATCGGCGGTCCTGGGATTGAATGATGGGAGGAAAAGGACGCTTCTCCGGCGGAAAGAATGGTACGCCGGGCGATGCACCGGGCGCCAGAGTGATGGATGGTGATCGTGTGCCCGGGTGAGCCTTGCTCCCGGGCTGATCGATGAAATCACCGCATCGACGTCACGCTCTTCGCCGGCGCGGGCTCGTGCGTGGCGCTGATCAGGCCGGATTCGGAAAATACCGCGCCTGGGGATCGCGCTGGCGGCAGGGGGCCAGGCGAGGGTGTCGCTCAACCTCGCGCGGCCGATTGTCTTCCTGAGGGAGGCGCCGCGTGTAACTTCAGCATGCACGGTATTATGGGCGCCGACCGAAGGATCTTGCCGGCAGAACCGTGGGGGCTGACTCTCTACCGTCGAGCCTGCCCCTCGCGGGCGGAGAGAAGATCCTTCGGTCGCGCGCAAACGATTGCATTACTTCAGGTTACTCGTGTGCGCTCCCTCAGGAAGACAATCCTCGGCGCGAGGTTCAGCAACACCCTCGCAGGATGACAATTCCTTGCCGTCAACGCGGTTGAAGCCCTACCGGTTCACCGTCCGCATCCCGCCCTCCGGGTAGCGCGTCCCCGCCGCGGCGCCGACGGGGAAGACCTCCGCGATGCGATGCAGGTCGTCGTCCGAAAGCCGCACCTGCGCGGCGGCGGCGTTCTCTTCCAGGTACTTCACGTGCTTGGTGCCGGGGATGGGCACCACGTCGCGCCCCTGCGCCATCACCCAGGCCAGCGCCAGCTGCGACGGCGTGACGCCCTTCTCCGTGGCGATGGCCTCTACCTCGCGCACCAGGTCCAGGTTCTTCTGGAAGTTCTCGCCCTGAAAGCGCGGGTGGTTGCGGCGCCAGTCGTCCTCGGGCATGTCATCCAAGCGCTGGAAGCGGCCGGTGAGAAAGCCGCGGCCCAGCGGGCTGTACGCCACGAAGCCGATCCCCAGCTCGCGCACGGCGTCCAGCACGCCGTTCTCCTCCACGTCGCGCGTCCACAGCGACCACTCCGTCTGCAGCGCGGCGATGGGATGCACGGCGTGCGCGCGGCGGATGGTCTGTGGCCCGGCCTCGCTGAGCCCCAGGTGGCGCACCTTTCCCGCAGCCACCAGCTCTGCCATGGCGCCCACGGTCTCCTCGATCGGCACCTTGTCGTCCACGCGGTGCTGGTAATAGAGGTCGATGTGGTCCACCCCCAGCCGCTGCAGCGAGGCGTCGCACGCCTGGCGCACGTACGCCGCGTCGCCGCGAATGCCCAGGTACTCGCCCGTCTCCGAGCGCTCGTTGCCGAACTTGGTGGCCAGCACCACCTGGTCGCGGCGGCCGCGGATCGCCCGCCCCACCAGCCGCTCGTTGGTGAACGGCCCGTACATGTCGGCCGTGTCCAGGCAGTCGATCCCCAGCTCCAGCGCGCGGTGCAGGGTGGCGATGGACTCCGCCTCGCTGCCGCCGGAGTAGAAGTCGCTCATCCCCATGCATCCCAGCCCCATCGCCGACACCTGCAGTCCCTGCCCCAGCGTCCGTCGCTCCATCGTTCCCCCCGATCCGTTCGCCCGTGTGAAAAGCGGAATGGCGTGAATCTGTAACCGATTCAGTT
>DASTNU010000821.1:0-2665 GCA_035720605.1 Longimicrobium sp.
GGAAGGGCCGGGGATGGGGGGCGGCTGCCGCCGGCGCGATCCATCCATGAACACCGAAACCCTGACCATCCGGCCCCATCCCACTCTCCCACTCTCGCACTCTCGCACCTTCGCACTCCCGCACCTTCGCACTTCCTTTCCACTCTCGCACTTTCCCGCGCCCGCGCTACATTGTCCCTCGCGGCGGCCGACCGCATCCCACTCCACCCGCATCCCAGGCGTCTACGCATGGCCAACGTGCTGTTCTACGCGCATTCCGGGCTCCGCTTCCTGGTGCTGCTGGCGGGATTGCTCGCCATCGGCGTGCTGGTGTGGGGGATCACCGCGCGCCGCCCGTACGAGGGGCAGTCCCGCGCGATCGTCACCGTCTTTACCGGGGTGCTGGACCTGCAGGTCACGCTGGGCCTGGTGCAGCTGTTCACCCGCCCCTGGTACAGCGCGCTGATAGGACACCTGGTGATGATGATCGCCGCCGCCTTCGTGGCGCACGGGCTCACCGTCTACGCGCGCAAGCAGCCGGACGCGCGCCGGGCGCACACCATCTCGCTGGCCGGCGTGGCGCTGGCGCTGCTGCTGATCGTGGGCGGCATCATGGCCATCCGCTCCAGCCCGTTCCACATGTCGCCGGGTGCCGGCGCCACCGCCACCTCCACCGGCTGACGCCGATGTCGGGCGACGCGGCGGCGCCCGTGGAGGGCGAGGGCGGCATCCTGGTGATCCGCGGCAGCGGGACGCACCGGGCGTGGAACGGCATCCGCTACAAGACGGGGATGTCGGCCGCCAACGTCGGGGCGAAGAAGCTGTCGATGAACGTGGCCACCATCCCGCCGGGCGGGGTGGCGTACGCGCACATCCACGTGGACTTCGAGGTGATGCTGTACATCCTGGAGGGCCGCGTGCGCCACGAGTACGGGCCGCACCTGCGGATGAGCGTGGAGAACGGCCCCGGCGACTTCATCTTCATCGAGCCCGGGGTGCCGCACGAGGTGTTCAACCTGAGCGACGTGGAGCCGGTGGTGGCCGTGGTGGCCCGCTCCGACGCGGGCGAATGGGAGCACATCGTGGTTTACGACCGCGCGACGGGCGAGCTGGGCACGGCCAACGAGCCGTAAGGATCGAGTGCCAGGTATCAAGTGCCAAGTAACCTGGATGACCGCGGCACTAGTCATTTGGCACTGGGCACTTGGCACTAGGTACTTTGGCACTTGGTACCCACAGAGAGGAATCGCAAATGCTCCGCTACGAGCAGCTGGTGCCGCCGGGGGCGACGGACGGCGTGCCGCTGGTGGTGCTCCTTCACGGCCGCGGGTCCGACCGCTTCGACCTGCTGCAGCTGGCGCCGCAGCTGGCGCCGGACGCGGTGGTGGTCACGCCCGAGGCGCCGCACCCGGGGCAGCCGTGGGGATACGGCCCGGGGTGGGCGTGGTACCGCTACCTGGGGCTGAACATCCCCGAGCCGGAGAGCTTCGACTACTCGCAGCAGGCGCTGGCGGAGTTCCTGGCGGAGGTGCCGGGACGCCTGCCCGTGCGCACGGGACCGGTGGTGCTGGGAGGCTTTTCGCAGGGCGGCACCATGTCCGTGGGATACGCGCTGCGCCATCCGGGCGAGGTGCCGCTGGTGCTGTGCCTGAGCGGATTTCTCCCCCACCACCCCACCGTGCGCGCCACGCCGGAGTCCGTCCACGGCACGCGCTTCTTCTGGGGGCACGGGACGACGGACCCCTCCATCCCCTTCACCATGGGGCAGGAGGGGCGCGAGGCGCTGCGGGCCGCGGGGGCGGAGCTGGAGACGCGCGACTACCCCATCGGCCACGGCATCAGCCCCGACGAGGCGCGCGACGCCCGCGACTGGATCGGCCGCTCCCTTGCGGCGGCCGGCGGGGGCGCGTGATCTGGGAGACCGCGGCGCTCACCAGCCGCGAGCGGTACCAGCTGCTCACCTCGCTGGTGGTGCCGCGGCCCATCGCCTGGGTCTCCACCCGCTCGCCGGAGGGGCAACGCAACCTGGCGCCGTTCAGCTACTTCGCCGCGGTTGCCGCCACGCCGTTCCTGGTCTCCATCTCCATCGGCAGCCGGGGCGGGGTGGAGAAGGACACGCTTCGCAACATCCGCGCGACGGGCGCCTTCTGCGTGAACGTGGCCACGGAGGCGCAGCTCGCGGCGATGAACGAGACCGCGGGCGAGTACGGGCCGGAGGTGGACGAGTTCGCGCACGCGGGACTGGGGGCGGCGCAGGCGGAGTCGGTGGATGCGCCGTACGTGGCGGAGTGCCCGGCGGTGCTGGAGTGCCGGCTCTTCAAGGTGGTGGATCTGGAGGGCGCGCCCAACACGCTGGTGATCGGCGAGGTGCTGCGCGTGCGCCTGGCGGACGCCGTCCCCCTCGCGCCCGGCACCCTGTTCGCCGACACCGCCGTGCTCCGACCCGTGGGCCGGCTGTGGGGCGACCTGTACGCCACCATCGGCGAGATGCCGGCGCTCCGCCGGCCCGGGAGATAGGCAATCGGGGACCGGAGACCAGGTGCCGAGGGCGCTGCCGCGGCGGTTCCACCGTCGCCAGGGCGCAATACAGGCGGTGCGGCGACGACTCCTCGCGAACCCGGCGGCATCCGCTGCCTGCTCCTCCCGGCATGCTCGTACCGCGGCACCCGGGGTGTCCCAGCCCGCG
>DASTNU010000822.1:0-7952 GCA_035720605.1 Longimicrobium sp.
CGCCTCGTCGAGCGCGATGGGCACCGTCGCCGCGCCGGTGTTGCCGCAGCGGTCGATGTTCACGTAGACGCGCGCCGGGTCCAGCGCCATCTCCCGGATCAATCCTTCGATGATGCGCAGGTTGGCCTGGTGCGGCACGACCAGGCCGACGTCGTCGATCCCGATGCCGGCAGAGTCCAGCGCGGCCCGCGCCTGCCGCGCCATGGTCCGCACCGCCGCCCGGAAGAGGCGCGTTCCCTCCATCCGCAGCAGGTGCGAGCGCTCCTCCAGCACCCGCGCGTCGAACGGGCGCAGCGCTCCGCCGGCGGGGCGGGTGAGCGCATCCGCCAGCCGCCCGTCCGCCCACCACGACGTCGACCGCACCTGCAGCGGCCCTTCTCCGCGGGCCAGCACCACCGCCCCCGCGCCGTCGCCGAAGAGCGGGCCGGTGGCGGGGTCCGCGCGGTCCGTCACCGTCGACAGCTTCTCCACGCCGACCACCAGCGCGGCCCGGCCCTTTCCCGCGCGCAGCAGCGCATCCGCCAGCACCAGCGCGTAGATCCACCCCGCGAAGCCGGCCTCGACGTCGAAGCAGGCCGCGCCCCACGCGCCCAGCTCCGCCTGCAGCTCGCAGGCGGTGGGCGGCGTGAGGTGGTCCGGCGTGGTGGTGGCGACGATGACGGCGCCGAGCGCATCCGCCCGGATCGCGGCGGAGGCGAGCGCGGCGCGGGCGGCATGGCCGGACATGGCCGCCGCCCCCTCGTCGTCCGCGGCGATGCGCCGCTCGCGGATGCCGGTGCGACGGACGATCCATTCCCCGGTGACGCCCGCGAGCGCCGCCGCCTCCGCGTTCCCCAGCACCCGCGCGGGGAGGTAGCACCCCGTGCCCGCCACGCGCACCGGGGCGGCGGGATCGCCCGGTGCCGCGCTCAGGAGGACGCCTGGTCGATCAGCGCGTCCAGGCGGGGCTTGGGAACGGCGCCCAGCTCGCGCGCCACCTCCCGGCCGCCGCGAAAGGCGACCAGCGTGGGGATGGAGCGGATGCCGAACCGCTGCGACACCAAGGGGTTGGCGTCCGTGTCCACCTTGGCGACCAGCACGCGCCCCGTGCGCTCGCGCGCCGCCTGGTCCAGCACGGGCGCCATGATCTTGCACGGCCCGCACCAGTCGGCGTAGAAGTCCACCAGAACGGGCACGCTGCTGTCCGCCACCACGCGGTCGAACTCCGCGTCCGTCAGGCGCAGGGGCCGGTCCAGCAGGATGGGCCGGCCGCACGCGCCGCACCTGGGCCGGTCCGCCGCGCGGGCCAGGTCCACGCGGTTCAGCCGCCCGCAGTGGGCGCAGGGCACCGTTGCCCTGCGCTGCGCCGTGGTCTGCATCGTCCCCTCCTTTTCGCCCTATCGCTCCACGGGATACTCGTCGCCCCGACGGCTCCAGTCGATGAACCCGGGGTCGTACATCACCACCGGCCGCCGGAGGTAGCGGGCCACGTAGTAGGCGTGGCTCCCCTGCACGCCGGTGCGGCAGTAGGCGACGATGGTGTCGCCGAACGCCGCGTCGGCCAGGGTGTAGGCCGCGTGCAGCACCTCCGGCGAGCGCAGGCGCGGGTCCTGGTCGCTCACCACCGACGTGCGCCAGAAGATGTTGTGCGCGCCGGGGATGTGGCCCGGCCGGGTGACCCCCTCGCCCGGCGTGTCGCCGCGGAATTCCGCGGGCGGGCGGGCGTCCACCAGCACGATGGTGCTGTCGTTGCCCAGGCGGCTGCGCACCCACTCCGCATCCACCACGATGTCGCGGCGCACGCGCACGGTCAGCGCGCCGGGCTGCACCGACGGCGTCTCGGTGGAGAGGGGACGCTCCTCCGCGCGCCACTGCTCCAGCCCGCCGTCCAGCAGCGCCCCGTCGGTCTTGCCCAGGTAGTCCAGGCTGAAGAAGGCCCGCGCCGCCGCCAGCCCGCCCAGGTCGCCGTACAGCACCACGCGCGAGTCGTTGCCGACGCCCACGGACTCGAACGCCTCTTCCAGCTGCGCCGCCGGCGGCAGCTCGTTGGGCACGCCGTCGCGCTCGGTCACCAGCGAGGAGAGCGCCAGAAAGCGCGCGCCCGGCACGTGCCCCGCGTCGTACGAGGTGCGGTCGCGGCCCACGTGCAGCACCACGGTGCGCGGGTCGTCCAGGCGCCGCGACAGCTGTTCGGTGGTGACGAGCAGCGACTCGTCCCACCGGGGAAGCGGGTTGGCCTTGGGCATGGAAACCAGGCACCCCGCGGTGCCGGTCAGCACCAGGGCGGCCGTAAAGAACAGGAGCGGCTTTCGCATGTGTCCTCGCGTGGATTCGCGGAAAATCAGCTGCTTGCTGCCATGAGCGTTAACGTCGCCGCGCGCACTGGCGCAAGTGCAGGGCCGGCGGAACCGGATCATCGAAACGCAGGAATGCGGATGAATCTGCCCGCCGCGGATCCGAAGCGTCTCTTGCTTCGGATTTTCTTCAGGTGTAACCTTCGTGAAGGTTCCCCGCTCCTCTCTCGCCAGCGCCGTGACCGCCCAGCCTTCGCCGGATGCCGATACGCTCGCCAGCGCCCTCGCCGGCCGGTACGCCGGGCGGTGGGCGCGGCGCGGCGCGCGGCCGGCGGTCGAGGACGGCGGCGCCCCCTGGTTCGTCGACGCGTTCGCGGGCGCCGACCTGCAGCGCGCGGCGCTCCGGTCCACGTCGGTCCAGCCCGCCGCCGTCGCCGCCGTACGGGCGCTGGACGCGGCGGCGGGCGGCGGCGCCCGCGTGGTCCTTATCGAGGAAGATCCGGGCCTGGTCGCGCGGCTGGCGGAGGAGCTGCACGGCATCGGCGTCGGTTCGCGGGTGCGGATGTCGGCCGATCCCGCCGCCGCCGCGCCGGGCGACGTCACGCTGGTGGAGGCGCCGTTCGCCGCCGTCGCCACGCGCCTCGCGGAGCGGATCGGCGACGAGCCCGCGCTGGTGCGCCTGGCGCCGCTCACCGCGCGGGTGCTGCCCTGGCCCGCGCTGCGGGCGGTCGCGGCGCTCGCCGCCACCGACCTGCTGCTCCGCTTTCCCCACGAGGACTTCGCCCGGCAGGCGCGCTTCACCGGCCCGCTGGCGGACCTGCCCCCGCACCTGCGCCGCGTGGTGGAAGGCTGCTCGGCCCTCCTCGCCGATCCGCGCCACGCCTGGATCGCCGCGTGGCGCGAGGCGGAGCGAGGCGGGGGCCCGGACGCGGCGCTGGCGGCGATGGTGGATCGCCTGCACGACATGCTGATCGACGCCGGCGACGTGCGGTACGTCCACACGTCGCGCGTGGAGGGGGCGCCCGGCGCCGTGCACCTCGTCCTCGCCACGGCCGATCCCGGGCGCACGCTGGATACGGACGGCGGCGACGTGGATGCCGCCGGCGCCGACGACGCGTCCATCGATGACCGGGAGGTGGATGACCGCTACGCGGATGATGCCGCCACGGATGATCCGCAGCCTTCCGCCGAGCCACCCCTCACCGAAGACCAGACACCCGAAGAGCCTCCATCCCCTACCGGGCCGCCGGTGATGCTCGACCTGTTCGCCGACCCGGACGCGTCGAACGATCCGGCCGCCCCGGCCAGGCGCCGCGCGGCCGCCCCCCGCCAGCGGAAGCCGCGCCCGCCGTCTCCGGGCGAGCTGGGCCTCTTCGACGACCCGGAGGAGTGATCCCGGATCCGGCAAAACGGTATCCTTCGGAGAGCGGCGCCGCGGCGAACCATGCGGATTGGGGGAAGGATCTCGCGGGCGCCTTCCTCAAGAATGACAGTGATCCTCGGGCGCGGTGGTTTTCCGGATCCGATCTGAGCACCTCGATCCCCATCCCATGAACACGAAACCCCTCCCCCGAAGCCGGGGAAGGGGTCGTCGAACCAGCGGCGCGACACAGCCGCAGCCTGCGCTACCTCGGCAGGTCCAGCCGCCCGGTCCGCTTCCGCCGCGCCAGCAGGCCGTCGACACTGTGGGGGCCGGCCCCGCGGGCGGAGAAGTAGAAGAAGAGGAAGCAGTACAGCGCCGCCAGCTCGCCGCGGTTCAGGAGGGGCCAGAACCCGTCCGGGGCGTGGGACTTGAAGTACGCCACGGCCATCATCCCCGAGAGGACGAACGCCACGGGCCGCGTGAACAGGCCCATCGCGAAGAGCGCGCCTCCGAACACCTCCAGGACCCCCGCCAGCCCGGGCTGCGAGAAGAGCGGCGCCGTCGCGCCCGGATCTCCGCGCCAGCCGCCCAGCCATCCGAACAGCTTCTGCACGCCGTGCTGCATGAACATCAGCCCGGCCATCACCCGCAGCAGCGCCAGCGTGGGCTCCTCGAACCGGCTCATGAAGAACGCGCGTCCCGTCCCGCTCCCCACCCCGTCACGCATCGACCCGTTCCATCCGTTCGTGTGTCAGCGGCCCACGGAGTCGCCGGGCTGGCGGCCGCGGTGCGCCTCTGCCTCGCGCTTGCGGCGCTTCTCGTCGTGGATCTCCTGCCGGCGGCGGTCGTACTCCGCCGCCTGCGCGGGGGTGAGCACGGCGCGGATCTCCGCGCGGGTGGAATCCACCGCGGCGCGAATTCGGGCGCCGTCGCTCTGCCACAGCGAGTCGGTAACGGCGCGGCGCCGGGCCATGATGGCGTCGATCTGCGCCTTCTGCGCCGGCGACAGGTCCAGCTCGTCGAAGATGTGGTGCGGGCCGCGCTTGCGCTCGCACTCCTCCGCCGTGGGCGCGCCGGGCTCGCGCGCGGTCAGCACCCGCCCGAAGGCGGTGCCGGCCAGCATGCCCACGGCAAAGGTCACCACCAGCAGCGCCATGCCAGCCATGCGCATGCGGCGCGGGTTCAGTGCGTTCATGGGCGGCCTCCGGGGCCGGTGGAACGGTGAGCCATCATCACTCCGGGTATTCAGGGCTGCTCCCAGGAGACCAGCAGGTCGTCCTCGGAGGGCGCGCGGTCTTCGGCGATCCAGTCCGCCGCGGGCTGCGGCATCAGCGCGTCGGCGATGGTGAGCGGCTGGGCGGGTTGGGGACGCGCGGCGGGCCACGCCAGCGCGCCCAGCGACACGGTCGCAATCACCGCCGCCGCGGCCAGGGTGGGGCGCGCCCAGCCGACCAGCACGCCCAGCGGGCCGCGGGCGGCCGCCACCTGCGCGCGGGCCAGCACGGCGCGCACCATGCGCTCGCGGCGCAGGTCCGGCAGCGCCAGCGGCGCCAGGTCGATCGGGTGGGGTTCCATCTCAGTCATCCTCGCCTACCAGTGACTTCAGGCGGCCGCGGACGGCGCGCCGCGCGTTGAACAGGTGGTAGCGCACGGTGCCTTCCGGCATTCCCAGCGCCTCGCCGATCTCGCGGTGCTTCCACCCTTCCAGGTCGTGCATCAGCAGCACCTCGCGCTGCGTCTGCGGCAGCTCTCCCACGGCGTCGTTCAGCCGCTCGCGCAGCTGCGAGCGCTCCGCGTCTTCCAGCGGCGTGCCGTCGGCGGGGCCCGCGTCGGCGCCGTCCAGCGGCTCGGCGGCGCGAATGCCCAGGTAGCGGCGGTGGTTGAAGGCGCGGTTGCGGACGATGCGGACCAGCCACCCGCCGAACTTGCGGGGGTCGCGGCACTCGGACAGGCGCTCCAGCGCCAGGACCAGCGCGTCCTGCGCCACGTCCTCGGCCTCGTGCGGATTGCGGGTGACGGAGAGCGCCACTGCGTAGGCGGCGCCCATGTGAAGCCGCACCAGCCGCTCGGTGGCGGCGGCGTCTCCCGCGCGGGCGCGCTCCACCAGCTGGGCTACGTCGTCGCTCATCCCTTGCCTACCAGACACGCATGCCGGCAAAAACGCTGGCGCCCCTCCCGGAGCCCTCCCGGAGAGCACGGCGCTCTCTTCCCGAGGGAGCCCACATCCGGAGCCACCGGCCGCCCAAACGCTTGCGCGCGCCCCGGGCCCGGAGTGAAAAACGCGGTCCGCGAGACGCCTCCCTCAGAGGGTGTCGCTACACCCGGAGACTGCGAAGCAGCGTCGTTTCCCTGAGGGAGCGCACACGAGTAACCTGAAGCAATACAACCGCTTGCGCGCGACCGAAGGATCTTCTCTCCGCCAGCGGGGGGCAGGCTCGACGGCAGAGATTCAGCCCCCACGGCTCTGCCGGCAAGATCCTTCGGTCGGCGCCAGAGCCCCGTGCGTGCCGAAGTTACACGCGGCGCCTCCCTCGGGAAGACCATCGCCGGGGCGAGGTTTGGCAACACCCCCTCAGGAGGACGGAACGCCGTCGCGGCCACGATCAGGGCAGCGCCCACCCGGTGCGCAGGCGATCGTACTCCTCGCGCGGAAGCTGCACCAGCACGGGGCGCGCCCGCGGGTCCAGCCACGCCAGCACCTCGCGCACCCGCGGCTCCGCGAAGGCGGTGCAGCCGCTGGTGGCCACCCCGGGGCCGGCCCACACGTGCAGGAAGATGCAGCTGCCGCCCATGGGCTGCGGCGGGTCGCTGTTGTGGTCCACCCACACCCCCCACTCGTACCGCGCGTCGGAGAGGCGCATCTCCTCGTGGCTGGTCCAGTCGGGCTGCGGGATGGTGTCGCGGTCCACGCGCCGGTTGTAGAAGCGGGAGCGCGAGTCGTCCACGCACTCCACGCTGGCGTCGGACTGCACGTACGGCATGCGGATCCACCCCGTCTCCGCCGCGGGCGCGTACCCGAACGCGGAGCTCAGGCGAAAGATGCCGGCCGGCGACTTTCCATCCCCCTCGCGCTTCCACTGCACGCCGCTGACCGGGGGATGCACCCCGATTCCCCACGCCAGCCCGGTGCGCCCCACCGCCGCGGGCACGGGGTCGCCCACCGGCCGCCACGGCTGGTCGGCGGAGGCGCGCTCATATCGCTGCAGCGTGGCATCCACCACGTTCCAGTCCGCCGTGGTCACCACCACCGCCTGCAGCGCGCCATCCATCTCCGGCTGTGCGGCCG
This sequence comes from Longimicrobium sp., assembly GCA_035720605.1. Classification (GTDB taxonomy): domain Bacteria; phylum Gemmatimonadota; class Gemmatimonadetes; order Longimicrobiales; family Longimicrobiaceae; genus Longimicrobium. Next base: position 6,923 of record DASTNU010000822.1, read on the forward strand.
CGGGGGCGGGGATGCCGCCCGACTGGCAGGCGTTCGCGACGAGCAGCGCGGCGAGGGCGAGGAGCAGGCGCATCCGGCAGAGTGCGAGAGTGCGAGAGTGCGAGAGTGCGAAAGCGCGAGAGGAACAACAAAACATCCGCCGGGCGGATCGGCGCAAGGGGGCGGGGTCCACCCGCGCCGCAGGGACGCGAAAACGCCTTCGTACCCGGAAGGTGCGAAGGCGCAGTCGCGTGACATGCCAGAGAGCGGTGTTCGAAGCCAGATACGGTACGTATCGGTGGGTGGCATCCCCGCAGGTTTCCGCGGTGTCGGGTCGCGACTCCACGTCCGCTGCAGGATCAGTCCCCGGCTTCAAGACTATCGGCTCAAACAGGGAAGCTCTCTGCCATGTCGAGGCGCCACCAATCTACCAGCATCATAAGTGACTGTCAATGTATGACTTATGATGAGAGGAAGAATCCTGGCCCCCGGCGGGATCGTCGTCCGTGAAGGCGGACGGCGCGAGGCCGCCGCCGCGACGCCGGCCGTCCGGCCCGCGGCCGCGCTCCGGCACGAAACCCGCCGTGCCTGTCCGGGTAATTCCACGGCCCGCCGTGCGCTCCGTTCCGCAACCCGGCCCCATGCCCCGTCGCCTGCTCCTTGCCGCGGCGCTGTCCGCCCTCGCGCTCGCGCCGCCGCTGCGCGCCCAGACCACGCGTCCCTGGCTGGAGTGGCGCACGCTCCGCACGGAGCACTTCGACGTCCACTATCCCGTGGAGCTGGAGGCGTGGACGCGCGACGCCGTCTCGCGGCTGGAGGGCGTGCGCTCCGCCGTGGCGGCCACGGTGGGAAGTGCGCCGGAGCGCCGCGTCACCATCGTGGTCGACGACCCCGCCGGCGAGGCGAACGGCGTGGCGTACTCGCTGCTGCGCACGCCGTACATCCTGCTCTATCCCACCCCGCCGGACCCTCGCTCCTCCATCGGCCACACGCGCGCCTTCGTGGAGCAGCTGGTGGTGCACGAGTTCGCCCACATCGCCCACCTCACCCG
>DASTNU010000823.1:0-3032 GCA_035720605.1 Longimicrobium sp.
AGGGCCCCGCGGCGAAGCCGCGGGCACGCTATCTTTCAGTGCGCATCCGCGATCCGTGACGGTGATCCGCTCCGATCGCCGGGATCGTCTTCAGAGGTCGACCACATCCACCCCGATCCACCCCTGATGCGCATGCACGCATCCGCCGAGCACGAGGTGCTGCTGGGGCTGGGCGCCAACCTGGGAGACCCGGTGGCGCAGCTGGCGCGCGCGGTGGAGGCGCTGTCGCAGGTGGTGCGAATCGAGGCGGTCTCGTCCCTCTACCGCACCGAGCCGGTGGGGCACGCGGACCAGCCGGATTTCCATAACCTGGTGGTCCGGGGGTGGACGGCGCTGGAGCCGGCGGCGCTGCTGCGGGCGGCGCAGGAGGTGGAGGCGGCGCTGGGGCGGCGGCGGAGCTTTCGCGACGCGCCCCGCACCATGGACGTGGACCTGCTGGCGTACGGCGACCGGGTGATGCACACTCCCGACCTCACGCTCCCCCATCCGCGGCTGCACCTGCGCGGCTTCGTGCTGCACCCGCTGGCGGAGGTGGCGCCGGAGTGGAAACATCCGGTTTTGCTCCGGACGGCGCGGGAGTTGCTTTCGTCGGCGGGGGTGCTGGAGCGCGTCCAGCGGGTGGGCGCGCTTCCCGGCCCGGGGGGACCGCTTGCCCCCGCGCGTCCGCCCGGCTAAGCTCTCCACCGGCGTCCGGCGCGCGCTCCCTTTCGCGATGCAGCATGCCCCGCCCCGAAGACTTCACCGTCGGCGTCGAAGAGGAGTACCAGCTCGTCGACGCGGCCACGGGCGGCCTGCGCAGCCGCGCCCGCTACGTGATCGCCGGCGACTGGGCCGACGAGCTGAAGGCGGAGATGCAGGAGCACACGGTGGAGGTGGAGACCCGCGTGTGCCAGGGAACGCGCTGCATCCGCGACGACCTGCTGCGGCTGCGCTTTACCGCGGCCGTGGCGGCGGAGGCGGAGGGGCTGCGCATCGTGGCGGCGGGGACGCACCCCTCCAGCCCGGCGGAGGGGCACGGCTTCAACCCCGCGCCGCTGTACCAGGGGCTGCGCGAGGAGTACGGGCGGCTGGCGGAGTCGCAGGCCATCTTCGGGATGCACGTGCACGTCGCCGTCCCGGACGGCGTGGACCGCGCCCGGGTGAGCAACTGCGTGCGGCTGCACCTGCCGCTGCTGCTGGCGCTCTCCGCGTCGTCGCCGTTCTTCGCGGGGCGCGACACGGGGCACGCGTCGTACCGCTCCGTGCTCTGGCGCCGCTGGCCGCGCACGGGCCCGCCGCCGCGCTTCGCGGACGACGCGGAGTACGCGGCGCTGGTGTGGTGGCTCACGGAGTCCGGCCGCATCGACGGGCCGGGGCGGCTGTACTGGGAGATGCGGCCGCACCACGTCTACCCCACCATCGAGGCGCGCATCGCCGACTGCACGCCGCGGGTGGAGGACGCGGTGGCCATCGCGGCGCTGCTCCGCGCGATCGTGGCGGGGACGGTGGAGGGGCTGCTGGGCGATTCGCCCCTTCCCGACGCGTTCGTGCAGACGCTGCTGGGCGACAACGGCTGGCGGGCCAGCCGCTACGGCACGGCGGCGGTGCTGGCGGACGTGGAGAGCGCGGAGCCGCGGACCATCTCCGTGGCCGGGGCCGTGGGGCGCCTGGCGCAGCGGCTGGAGGGCGTGGCCGCCGCGCTGGGCGACGGGGAGGAGCTGGCGGCCCTTTCCGGCCTGCTGCGGCGCGGATGCGCGGCGGACGCCATCCGCGGGAGGGCGGCGGAGCTGGAGGGCGACCTGGGGCGCGTGGCGCTCTGGCTGGCGGACGAGACCGTGGTGGGCGCGGGGATGGACCGCCGCGCGCGGCAACGCATAGAGGAACCGGTATGAGCACGCCCCACAGGGTCAAGGTTGCGCTTCCCGAGGCCAACTCGCGCGGGTACGAGGTGCTGGTGGGCGCGGGCCTCTTTTCCACCATCGCCTCCGTGCTGTCGCGCTTCTGTCCCGCGCACCGCTACGCCGTGGTCACCGACGACCGCGTGGCGGAGCTGTACGCCGTCCGGCTGTCGCGCATGCTGCACGGCGCCGGCTACCGCACGGACGTCTTTGCCTTCACCGCGGGCGAGGAGCGCAAGAACCGCGAGACCTGGGCGCTGGTGAGCGACGCCATGCTCGAGGCCGGCTGCGGGCGCGACACGGCGCTGCTGGCCTTTGGCGGGGGGGTGCCGGGCGACCTGGGGGGCTTCGTGGCCGCCACCTACATGCGCGGGCTCCCCTACGTGCAGGTGCCCACCTCGCTGCTGGCGATGATCGACTCGTCCGTCGGGGGCAAGACGGGGGTGGACACGCCGGCGGGAAAGAACCTGGTGGGCGCCTTTCACCAGCCGCACTGCGTGGTGATCGACCCCGAGCTGCTGCAGACCCTTCCCGACGCGCACCTGCGCGCCGGGCTGGCGGAGGCGGTGAAGCACGGCGCCATCGCCGACGCGGCGTACCTGGAGTGGATCGACCAGGACGCCGACGCGCTGCTGGCCGGCGACCCGCAGGCGCTCTCGCGCCTCATCGTGCGCTCGGTGGAGATCAAGGCGGAGATCGTGGCGCGCGACGAGAAGGAGAGCGGGCCCCGCAAGCTGCTGAACTTCGGCCACACCATCGCCCACGCGGTGGAGGCGATGAGCGAGTACACCATGCTGCACGGCGAGGCGGTGGCGGTGGGGATGGTGGAGGAGGCGCGCATCGGCGAGCGCTCCGGCGTCACCGCGCCGGGGACGGCCGCGCGCCTGCGCAAGCTGCTGACCAAGCTGGGCCTGCCCACCTCGCTGCCGATCGACTTCGCGGCGGACCAGGTGATCGGCTGGACGCGCAGCGACAAGAAGGCGCGCAACGGCCGGGTGGAGTACGCGCTGATCCAGGAGATCGGCACGCCGCTGGCCGCCAGGGAGGGGCGCTGGGGGCACCCGGTGGCGGACGAGACGGTGGCCGAGGTGCTGGCGGGGGCGGGGAGGGCGACGGGGTGACAAGGTGACGGGGTGAGAAGGTGACAGGGTGACA
>DASTNU010000824.1:0-2901 GCA_035720605.1 Longimicrobium sp.
CTTCGACGAGACCCGCGTGGCCCAGGTGGCGCCCAAGTTCGGGGGCTTCGTGGAGCGCCTGTACGTGGATTTCACCGGGCGCGCCGTCCGCCGCGGCGAGCCGCTGCTGGAGATCTACTCCCCCGAGCTGGTGGCTGCGCAGCAAGAGCTGCTGGTGGCCGCGCGCCTCCAGCAGACGGTGGGCGAGAGCTCCGTCCCGGGCGTCCCGGCGCCGTCCACCGACCTGGTGGCCGCCGCGCGCCAGCGGCTGCGGCTGTGGGACGTCCCCGAGGCGCAGATCCGCGAAGTGCTGCGCACCGGCCGCGTGCGGCGCACCGTGACGCTCTTCTCCCCCGCCTCGGGCGTGGTGGTCGAGAAACCGGTGGTGCGCGGGCAGGCGGTGCAGGCCGGGCAGACGCTCTACACCATCGCCGACCTGTCGCGAGTGTGGGTGGAGGCGGAGCTGCGCGAGGCGGACGCGGGAACGGTGCGCGAAGGCTCCCCGGCCACGGTGGAGTTCGCCGCCTTCCCCGGCCAGCCGCTCGCGGGCGTGGTTTCCTACCTCCAGCCCACTTTACAGGCGGAGGCGCGGACGCTCCGCGCGCGCATCGTCCTGTCCAACCCCGAGGGGCGGCTGCGGCCCGGGATGTACGCCACCGTCCGGCTCACCGCGCCCGCACGCACGGCGCTCACCGTCCCGGCTTCCGCGCTGGTGCGGACGGGGGAGCGCACGCTGGTGTTCGTGGACCTCGGCGGCGGCCGGATCGCCGCGCAGGAGGTGGAGGCAGGGCGCGTGACGGGCGAGTTCGCTGAGGTGCTCTCCGGCGTGGAGCCGGGGCAGCGGGTGGTCACCTCCGCCCAGTTCCTGCTCGACTCCGAGTCGAACCTCGGCGAGACCATGCGCAGCATGATCGGTACGACGGGGTCGGCCGATATGGGCGGGATGGAGGGGATGGAGGACAGGGGCGCGGACATGAAGGGGATGCCGATGCCCCCGGAGCGGAGGTAGCGGCCATGCTCGAGCGAATCATCGAGTGGTCGGTCGGCCACCGCGCCGCGGTCCTGCTCGCCACGCTGGCACCGGTCCTCGCCGGCGGCTGGGCGATGCTGCGCACGCCGGTGGACGCGATCCCCGACCTCTCCGACGTGCAGGTGATCGTCATGACGGAGTGGCCGGGCCAGGCGCCCGAGCTGGTGGAGGACCAGGTCACCTACCCGCTCTCCACCGAGCTGCTCAAGGTGCCGCACGCCCGCGTGGTGCGGGGGATGAGCCAGTTCGGGATCTCCGCGGTCTACGTGGTCTTCGAGGACGGCACCGACCTGTACTGGGCCCGCAGCCGCGTGCTGGAGTACCTGAACGGCGTGCGCGACCGGCTGCCGGAGGGCGCCATGCCCATGCTGGGCCCGGACGCGACCGGCGTGGGGTGGGTGATGCAGTACGTCCTGGCCGACACCAGCGGCCGGCTGAACCTGGCCGAGCTGCGCTCGCTGCAGGACTTCACCGTGCGCCCCGCGCTCACCGCCGTCCCCGGCGTGGCGGAGATCGCCTCCTTCGGCGGCTACGAGAAGCAGTACCAGGTGGAGGCGGACCCCGCCAGGCTCCTCGCCTACGGGGTGCCGATGGCGCGGGTGGTGGAGGCGGTCCAGGCCTCCAACCAGGACGTGGGCGGGCGGGTGCTGGAGATGGGTGGGACCGAGTACGTGGTGCGCGGCCGCGGGCGCTTCGGTTCGCTGGACGACCTGCGCGGCGTGGCGGTGGGGACGGGCCCCGGCGGCGTCCCCGTCACCGTGGGCGACGTGGCCACCGTGCAGCTGGGCCCCGAGCTGCGCCGCGGGATCGCGGACCTGGACGGGCGTGGCGAGGTGGTGACCGGCTTCGTGGTGATGCGCTACGGCGAGAACCCGCTGGCGGTGATCCACGGCGTCAAGGCGAAGGTGCGCGAGGTGGAGCGCGCGCTTCCCCGCGGCGTGGTCTTCGTCGCCGGCTACGACCGCTCGGGGCTCATCGAGCGCGCCATCGCCACCCTGCGCGAGAAGCTGGTGGAGGAGTCCATCATCGTCGCCCTGGTCACCGTCCTCTTCCTCCTGCACGCCCGCAGCGCCCTGGTGGCCATCGTCACGCTGCCCGTGGGAATCCTGATGGCCTTCCTGGCCATGCGCGGGCTGGGGCTCAACGCGAACATCATGAGCCTGGGCGGGATCGCCATCGCCATCGGCGCCATGATCGACGCGGCCATCGTGATGGTGGAGAACCTCCACAAGCACATGGAGCGGAACGAGCGCGAGGGTCAGCCGCGCACCCACCACGAGCTGGTGGTCGCCGCCGCGAAGGAGGTGGGCCCGGCGCTCTTCATCTCGCTCCTCATCATCACCCTTTCCTTCGTCCCCGTCTTCGCGCTGGAGGCGCAGGAGGGGCGGCTATTCCGGCCGCTGGCCTGGACCAAGACGCTGTCGATGGCGGCCGCGGCGCTGCTCTCGGTCACCCTGGTTCCGGTGCTGATGGCGCTCCTGATCCGGGGGACCGTGAAGCCCGAGGCCGCGAACCCTGTCAACCGGCTGCTGATCCGGGCGTATCGCCCGGTGATCGGGTGGGTGCTGCGCCACCGCTGGGCGACCGTGGGCGCGGCGCTAGCGGTGCTGGCCGCCACGGCGCTGCCATGGACGCGGCTGGGGAGCGAGTTCATGCCGCCGCTCAACGAGGGGAGCGTGATGGACATGCCCTCGCTCTTCCCCGGCGTCGGCAGCGCCCAGGCAAAGCAGATCCTCACCCAGCGCGACGCGGCGATGGCGCGCGTCCCGGAGGTGGAGATGGTACTGGGCAAGATCGGCCGCGCCGAGACGGCCACCGACATGGCGCCGCTGTCGATGATCGAGTCCGTCGCCATCCTGAAGCCGGAGAGCGAGTGGCGCCCCGGCGTGGAC
>DASTNU010000825.1:0-4045 GCA_035720605.1 Longimicrobium sp.
CAGCCGCACCGTGAACACGCTCCCCGCCCCCGGCGTGCTCTCGACCGAGATCGTCCCGCGGTGCCGCTCCGCCACCATCCGCGCGATGGCGAGCCCCAGCCCCGTCCCCCCCGCCGCGCGCGCCGCGTCGGCGCGGTAGAAGCGGTCGAACACCCGCGGCAGCGCCTCCGGCTCGATGCCGATCCCCGTGTCCGCCACCTGCACCTCCACGGTCCCCGCGCCCGCCGCCGGCCTGGCCGCGTCCGCCGCCGCGGGCGCATCCCGCGGCGGCACGGCGCGGGCGGTGAGGGTGACGGTGCCGCGCGGGGTGAACTTGACGGCGTTGGAGACCAGGTTCAGGAAGAGCCGCCGCAGCGCCCCCGCGTCGCCCGTGACGGCGAGAGATTCGGGGGCCTCCAGCCGCACCTCCACCGGCTTTCCCGTGGCCAGCGCCTCGCCCACGTCCTGCACGTCGCGCAGCACCGCGGCCAGGTCCACCGGCCCCATCGCCTGCGCCTGGGCCTGGTCGCCGCGGGCCAGGACCAGCAGGTCCTCGACGAGGTGCAGCATCGACCCCGTCTCGTCCAGCACCTCCTCCAGCGTCCCCCGCAGCTCGTCGGCGCTGCGGTCGCGGGCCAGCGCCACCTCCGCCGTGCCGCGGATGGCCGTGAGCGGCGTGCGCAGCTCGTGGCTGGCGTCGGCCGTGAAGCTGCGCAGGGTGACCACGGCCCGCTCCAGCCGCTCCAGCATCCCGTTGTAGGCCAGCGCCAGCTCCCGCAGCTCCGCCGGGCGCTCCGCCACGTCCACCCGCCGCGACAGCGCGCCGATCCCGATCTCCCGCGACGCCGTTACCAGCCGGTTGAGCGGCTGGAGGATGCGGTCCGCCATCGACCGCCCCGCCACCGCCGCCAGCAGCGCCGTCACCGGGATCAGCATCAGCGCGATCAGGGCAAAGGAGCGCAGCGCGTGCTGCTCCACGTCCCCCGTGCGCGCCACGACGATGTCCACCGCGTCGCCCGTGGCCAGGCGCACGCGGCGGCGCAGCACCTCCACCGCGCCCTCGTGCGGGGGAAGCAGCTCCTCGCTGACGTCCAGGCGGGGAATGCCGCGGGGGATCATGATGCGCTCGGCGGCGGCGGCCGTCTGGCGCAGCGACTGGGTGCCGGCGTTGGCCAGCGAGCGGCGCAGGATGGCGTAGGTGGCCCCCGCGAACAGCGAGAGCGCCACCAGCAGGATCAGCGAGTACCCCAGGACGATCTCGCGCCGCAGGCTGGGCCGGCGAAAGCTCATTCCTCCGGCTCCGCCGCCGGCGGCTTTACGGCGTACCCCACGCCGCGCACCGTCTGGATGAGGCCGCGCTCGCGGTCGTCCAGCTTGGTGCGCAGGGAGTTGATGCACACGTCCACGATGTTGGTCCCCGGATCGAAGCGAATTCCCCACACGTGCTCCATGATGGCGGCGCGCGACAGGGGGCGCCCCGCGTTGCGCAGCAGGTACTCCAGCAGCGCGTACTCGCGCGGCGTGAGCTCCACCGCCTGCCCGCCGCGCCGCACCTCGCGGGTGGCGGGGTCCATCTCCACGTCCGCCGCCTTGAGCGTGGCCGCCGCGCCCGGGCTTCCCAGGCGGCGCAGCAGGGCGCGCAGGCGGGCGGTGAGCTCGCTGAACTCGAACGGCTTGGTCAGGTAGTCGTCCGCGCCCGAGTCCAGCCCCTCCACCTTGTCTTCCGTGCGGTCCCGCGCCGTCAGCAGCAGCACGGGAAGGCGCACCTCGCGCTCGCGCAGGTCGCGAACGAGCTGGATGCCGCTGCGGCCGGGGATCATCACGTCCACCACCGCCGCGTCGAACCCCTGGGTGGTGGCCTTCTCGAACGCGCTGTCGCCGTCCGCCGCCACCTCCACCACGTACCCTTCCTCGCGCAGCCCCTTCTGCAGGAAGCCGGCGATCCTCGGATTGTCTTCTACGACCAGAATGCGCATCGGTGCCCCGGATTAAGATCGGTTAAGCGGGCGCTAATCGTCCGCTAATCACTTGCCGGAACGGCGTTTGGACGGGCTGTGTACCGGTCCGCGGCAAGAGCGTGTGCTCCCCTGAGAGACGAGGATAACTGACGATGAACGGAACGCTGCGCAAGCTCGTTCTTCCCGGCGTGCTGGTGGCGGGCACCGCCGGGGCCATGACGCTGGCCGACGTGGTCCGCGATCCGCTCCCGGACCTGGACGCCCAGTCCACCGCGCCGGCGGCCGCCGTGGCCAGCGCGAACAACCTGTCCGGCGCCTTCCGCGCCGCCAGCAGCGCCGCGCTTCCCGGCGTGGTGCACGTGCGGGTGTCGCAGGACGCCCGCGGCGTGGCCAGCCAGGTGCCGCCCGAGTTCCGCGGCACGCCGTGGGAGGACATGTTCCGCGGCCAGGGCGGGGGCGCCCGCGCCGGCAGCGGCTCCGGCTTCATCCTCACCCCCGACGGCTACATCCTCACCAACAACCACGTGGTCGAGGACGCCGACCGGGTGACGGTGGTGCTCTCCGACAAGCGCGAGTTCGAGGCGCGCGTCGTCGGCCGGGATCCCAACACCGACATCGCCGTGGTGAAGATCGACGCCCGCAACCTCCCCGTCGTCCCGCTGGGCGACGCGGACGCGCTGGAGGTGGGCGACTGGGTGTTGGCGCTCGGCTACCCCCTGGACCTGGGGCAGACGACGACGGCGGGAATCGTGAGCGCCAAGGGTCGCAGCATCGGCATCTTCCAGCGCAGCGGGGCCGACGCGCCGCTGGAGCACTTCATCCAGACGGACGCGGCCATCAACCCCGGCAACAGCGGCGGCCCGCTGGTGGACCTGCAGGGGCGCGTGGTGGGGATCAACAGCGCCATCGCCTCGCCCACGGGCTTCTACTCGGGGTACGGGTTCGCCGTGCCCATCAACCTGGCCCGCCGCGTGGCCGAGGACCTGATGCGCGACGGCCGCGTCCACCGCCCCATGATCGGCGTGGAGATCCGTGACGCGACGTCGGCGGACGCCGAGGTCTTCCGCCTTCCCTCGCCCGACGGCGCGGTGGTGAACACCGAGCCCCGCGGGCCGGCGGCGCAGGCCGGGCTGCGCATGGGCGACGTGATCGTGTCCATCGACGGCGACCGCGTGCGCGACAGCGGCGAGCTGATGGAGTCGGTGATGCGCAAGCACCCGGGCGACCGGGTGACGCTGGAGGTGATCCGCTACGGCGACCGGCGCCGCGTGCAGCTGGCGCTGACCGAGTACCAGCCGGATTCCCGGCGCGCGGCGAACGACGGGCGCGGCGGCGCCGGCGCGCGGCGGGCGGAGCCGGTGGCGGCGGCGGAGCCGGGGCGGCTGGGCTTCCGCGCCCAGGCGGTGACGCCGGACATCGCGCAGGAGCTGCAGATGGAGCGCGCCGAGGGGGTGGTGGTGACGGAGGTGGACGGGGGCGGGCCTGCGGCGCGCGCCATGGCCCGCGGGATGGTGGTGCGGCGGGTGAACGGCCGCGAGGTGCGCTCGCTGGAGGACCTGCGCGCCGCGGCGGACGCGGTGCGCCCCGGGCAGGCGGTGTCGGTGCAGGTGCGCCTGCCCGACGGGCGGGAGACCATCATCAACTACCGCGCGCGGAGCTGAGGGGGGCCGCGCGCACGGGCCGCGGCCGGAGCCGGGGGACTCCGCCGCGGCCGACGGGAGGGGGAGGGGTCGAGGATAGATCGAGGGAGAGAACGACACGGCCGTCCCGCGCCTTCGCGGGGCGGCCGTTTTTCTGTCACCCCTGAACCGTATTCTGGGGACCGAAGCCAACGTGCGCGTGCTGCGCGTGCTGGCGTCGGCGCGCGAGCCGTTTTCGCGCGCCGAAGCGGCCCGGCGTGCGCAGCTGGACCCGTCCGGGGTGCGGCGGGCGCTGGATCTGCTCGTCGCGGAGGGAATCGTGGAGCAGGTTGGAGCGGGTCCGCGGGCGCTCGTCCGCCTGCGCGAGGCACACCCGCTCGCGGGCGCGCTCCGGGACCTGTTCGTCGCAGAGAGAAGTCGGGCCGATGATCTTGCCCGCGCCATCCGCGACGCGGCGGAGCGCCTGGA
>DASTNU010000826.1:0-3364 GCA_035720605.1 Longimicrobium sp.
CTCACGCACTCACGCACTAACGCACTAACGCACTCACGCACTCACGCACTCTTCACCTCGGCTGCAGCTCCGACAGCGGAATCGTCCGCTCCAGCCGCACCTGCTCGCGGTCGTCCACGATGGAGAAGCGCAGGGTGACCGGGCTCGCGTTCCAGTCGATCTCCAGCACCCCGAAGTTCAGCGCGACCAGCTTGTCTCCCAGGCGGTGGCGGTTGCTCTCGGGCCGGTCCTCGCGCCAGGTGTGCGTGAGGCCGCTGGAGGTGACGTCGTAGACCGGGTAGCCCGCGGCGGTATCGCTCACTCGTGAGATTTCGGCGATGTGGCGATCGCCGCTGATGAAGACCACGCCCGGCGCGCGCGTCTGGCCGATCAGCCGGAAGAGGCGCTCGCGCGCCGCGGGAAAGTTGGCCCACTTCTCGAACCGGTGCTCCTCCGGCACCACCTGGATGCTCGATCCGACCAGGTGCACCTGTGCCGTGCTGCCGCGCAGCTCGCGCTCCAGCCATGTCCACTGCTCCTCGCCCAGCACGTCGCCGGTGAAGTTGACCGTGTCTCGCGGATCGCGGTGGTAGCGGGTGTCGAGCAGGATCACCTTCACCTGCCGCCCCGGCGGGCCGTACGTGTACGACTCGTACACGCCTTCTCGCCGGCGGCGCGGGGTGTCCGCGGGCTCGTCCAGGAAGTCGAGCAGCGCCTGCTGCGCCTGCGCCTTCGCCGGCCACTCCCGGCCGCCGTCGTTCTTGCCGAAGTCGTGGTCGTCCCACGTGCCGATGACGGGCGTGGCGGCCAGGAGCGCCTGGTATCCCGGGTTGGCCCGGGCGCGCGCGTACGCCTCGCGCAGGGCCGCCATGTCCGCCGTGTCCGCGTAGACGTTGTCGCCCAGCCAGATCCATAGCTGCGGGCGGCGGTTCACGATGGGCGTCCACAGCGGCTGCGGCCGGTTCTCGTCGCTGCACGAGCCGAACGCGATGCGCGAGAGCGGTTCGGCGCCGACGGGGATGGCGGCGGTCCGCGGCGGCGGCGGCGTGCACGCAGCCAGCAGCACGCACACGGCCAGCGTGGTGCGCCGCAGGAAGGTCGGCGTCATGGGTGATCCGTGGGCAGTTCCGCGGCGGACGGTCATACCAGCGAGTCGACGCCCGGAAAGCGCCGGCGCACCTGCTCCGCCTCGCGGTGATGGTCCGCCAGCATGGCGAAGTCCGCGAAATCGAACCCGGGCCCCACCGCGCACGCAGCCAGGGTGTAGCGGCCGGTGGTCCGCGCCGCCTGCCAGTGGCCGGCGGGAATCACGCGCACCGGCTCCGCCCCGTCCGCCAGCGGCCCTACCAGCGTCCGCTCGCATTCCTCGATGGCTGCATCGATGCGGAACAGCTCCAGCGGCGCGCCCTCCACGAACTGCCACACCTCGTCCGAGGCCACGCGGTGCCAGCGGCTGTGCCCGGCCGCATCCAGCAGAAAGTAGATGAGCGTGAGCCCGCTGCGCGGAGCGCGCCCGTCCTCCGGCCGCACGCCCAGCGTGGACCGGTGGATCTCGCGATAGTAGCCGCCTTCCGGGTGCGGCTCCAGGCGGAGCGTGCGGATGAGCTCGTGTACGCGTGGCACCGTAAAAGAGTGCGTGAGTGCGTGAGTGCGTGAGTGCGTGAGTTGAGTGCGTGTCCGCAAACGCCGCACCTGGCGCGTGGTCAGACAATCGCTGGGCGTGCACGAATAGCTTGCGCCGTGCGTTGGGCGCAATTACTTAGTACTGAGCAATGGCAGAGCGCGAACGAGAAGAAACGGGTGCGAGCCGCGAATCGGGCGGGCTGCCACTGAAGCTGTGGCGGGCGCTCTGCCGCGCCCACGCAGCCCTTTCCGCGGCCGCGGCGGAAGAAGCCGCACGCCACGGGCTGAGCGTCGGCGAGCTGGAGGTGCTGGATGTGCTGCGCCATGCGGGCCCGCTCCCGGCAGGCGAGCTGCAGCGGCGCGTGCGCGTCTCCAGCGGCGGCGCCACGTTCCTGGTGAGCCGCCTGGAGGCAAAGGGGCTGGTGGAGCGCCGGGGCGATCCCGCGGACCGGCGCACCCGCTACGCCACCCTGACCCCCGCGGGCGAGGCGGCGGCCGCGGCGGCGCACCCCGCCTTCACGGAGCGAATGCGCCGCGCGGGATCGGGGCTGGGAAAGAAGGACCGCCGCGCGCTCGTGGAGCTGCTGGGCGCGCTGGAAGAAAGCTGCGCCGCGGAAGAGGCCCGCGCCGCGGAGCAGCGGACGGAGCGATCCACCGCCGAAATCCCTCAGGGATGAGATACAGGATACGAGGAAAAGCTGGCGCCAAGTTTTTCTTGACGCGACGACTTCATCCGATTACCCTTTGGCACCCTGGGGCGTAGCAGTCACCCTCGCGCCCCCGCACCGCAGTACCGCTGCCCGGCCCCCCTCCGCGGCAGCCGCCCACCCGAAGCACTCTCCGGAGATCACCTGATGATGAAGTGGGTCAAGCGCCTCGCCCTGGGCGTCGTGTCGCTCGTCGTGCTCCTGCTGGCCGTGGTCTACGGCGTCAGCGAAGTCCGCATCCGCAAGACGTACGACGTCGCGGGGACGTCGCTCAACGTCACCACCGACCCGGCGCAGATCGAGCGTGGCCGCCACCTGGCCACCGCCGTCTCCAAGTGCGCCGACTGCCACGGCCCCGACCTGGGCGGGCAGATGTTCATCGACGGCGGGCCCATGGGCACGCTGATCGCCAGCAACCTCACCCGCGGCAGGGGAGGCGTGGCGGCGCGCTACACCAACGAGCAGTTCGATGCGGCGCTCCGCCACGGCGTGGGGCCGAACAAGCGCGGCCTGCTCTTCATGCCCTCGCAGGAATTCCAGTACCTGAGCGACGAGGACGCGGCCGCCATCATCGCCTACCTCCGCAGCATTCCGGCCGTGGACCGCGAGCTGCCGGCCAGCAAGGTGGGGCCGCTGGGACGTGCGCTGCTGGTGGCCGGCCAGCTGCCGCTCCTCCCGGCCGAGCTGGTGGACCACCAGGCCGCGCGCCGCACCGCGCCGCCCATGGGGCCCACGCGGGAGTACGGGCAGTACCTGATTCGGGTGGGCGGATGCGTGGGCTGCCACGGCGAGAACCTGGGCGGCGCCCCCGGCCACGGCCCCGACCAGCCGGCCGCGGCCAACCTGACGCCGGCAGGGAGCATCGGCTCGTGGACGGAGGCGGACTTCGTGAAGGCCATGCGCACCGGCGTTCGCCCGGACGGCAGCAAGATCAGCGACTTCATGCCGTGGAAGTCCGTGGGGATGAGCACCGACGAAGAGCTGCGCGCGCTCTGGCTCTACCTGCGCAGCGTCCCGCGCGTGGCTGCGAAGAGCTGAGGCGGACTGTCGATCCT
>DASTNU010000827.1:0-2533 GCA_035720605.1 Longimicrobium sp.
GCGCCAGCGGCGAGTTGTACAGCGCGCCCGGCTCCAGCCGATCGAGGAACCACAGGCGCCGCTGCGCGAAGGAGAGCGGCGCGCGCCGGGCCCCGCGGCGCACGGGCGCGCTGGCGGCTTCTTGCTTTTCGCGCTTCAGCCGCAACTCCAGCAGCCGGCGCGCCTCGGGCGGCAGCGCGGCCAGCCGGCTCTCTAGGTCACGCATGCCGCGCCTCCTTCCTCCGCCAGCAGCCGCGCCAGGTCGTCCGCGCCCTGGTGAACGGTTTGATACAGGATGCGGAAGGAGAAGGTTGAGTGAAGGAAACTCCCGAGGAGCGTTGTCTTGCTGAGGGAGCGCACACCTGTAACCAGCGTCCCTGCAAATATTTGCGCACGACCGAAGGATCTACTCAGCCGCACCGCGGGGCAGGCTTCCGCGCGCCGGGCCAGCCCCGCGGGCATGCCGGCAAGATCCTTCGGTCGGCGCAAAGTGAAGTGCCGGCTGAAGGTTGCGAGTGGCGCCTCCCTCAGGAGAACAACGGCCGTTTTGCCAGCATGATGATGATCCCTTCCCCTTCCCCATCCCCTTTCCTGACCGAGCCCGCGATGCCCGCTCCGCGATCCTACCTGTTCGTGACCTTCGAAGGCGGCGGAAACGTGCCCCCGGTGCTGGGCGTGACCCGGCGACTGGCCGCGCGCGGACACGGCGTGCGCGTGCTCGCGGAGCCGTGCCTTCGCGGCGCCGTGGAGGCGGCAGGGGCGCGCTTCATCCCCTTCACCCGCCACTTCACGCGCGAAGACCGCACGCAGGACCTGATCGGCGACTCGGCGGCGCGGACGCCGATCGGCGCGCTGAGGGCGTCGCTGGAGCGCGTGGTGTTCGGCCCCGCGCGCATCGTGGCGGAGGAGACGGGGCGGGCGATGGAGGAGGAGCGGCCGGGGGTGGTAGTGGCGGATGCGCTCCTTCCCGGCGCGCTCGTCCCCGCGGAGGCGGCCGGGATTCCGCGCGTGGTGCTCTTCCACATGCCGGAGTACCTCCCGGGCCCGGGAAGGCCGGCTACAGGCCCGGGATTCCTGCCGCGCGCCGACCTGGCCGGCCGTGTTCGCGACGGGCTGATGACGCGCCTGATGTACCGCCAGTTCGCGGCGTACCTGGCCCCGTTCAACGACGCCCGCCGGGCCTTCGGGCTGGCGCCGCTCCGCACCGCCCGGGAGCTGCTGGGCCAGTTCCACACGGCGGACCTGCGGCTGATCCAGACCTCGCGGGCGTTCGACTTTCCCATCACCCCGCCTCCACCGAACGTCCGCTACGTGGGCCCCGTGCTGGACGAGCCGGACTGGACGGGGGAATGGCGGAATCCCTGGCCGGAGGCGGACGCCCGCCCGCTGGTGGTCGCCAGCCTGTCGGCGACCTTCCAGGACCAGCGCGGCGTGCTGCAGCGGATCATCGCCGCGCTGGGCGCGCTGCCGGTGCGCGGCCTGGTCACGCTGGGCCCGGCGATGGCGGGCGAGCGCTTCGAGCTTCCCCCGAACGTGGTGGCGGTCGCATCCGCCCCGCACGCGCAGCTGTTCCCGCACGCCGCCGCGCTGGTGACGCACGCGGGACACGGCACGGTGATGCGCGCGCTGGCCGCGGGCGTCCCGCTCCTCTGCCTGCCGATGGGCCGCGACCAGGACGACAACGCCGCCCGCGTCTTCGCGCGCGGCGCCGGGCTGCGCCTGCGCCCGTCCGCCTCGCCGCCGCGCATCGCCGCCGCCCTCCGCCGCCTGCTGGACGACCCCGCCTTCCGCGCGAACGCCGCCCGCCTGGGCGCCATCATCCGCGACGATGCCGCCGCCGACCGCGCCGTGGCGGAGCTGGAGGCGGTGGGGCGGACGCAAATCAAACACGAGTCCGAGGAAACGCCTGTCATTCTGAGGGAGCGCCCACCCCGAATCCCCGGATAACCCCCAGGCCCCTGGCGCGACCGAAGAATCTGGTTGCCTCCGCGAGGACCCTGCCCGGGCGACAGCCCGGGAACCGCGCACGGGCAGAAACCCTGCAGCATGGCAACCAGATTCTTCGGTCGGCGCCCATGGATCCAGCCAAGCAAGGCTCTGCGCGGCGCCTCCCTCAGAATGACAGCATGAGCAAGCAGGAAAATGACTTCAAACGACGAAGGACGCAGAGGGGGCATCCCTCCGCGTCCTTCGCGTTCTCTGTGTGGGACCGCCGCTCTACCAGTCGAAGACGGTGAGCAGGCTGGAGTAGTCGTCGGTCCAGGGCTTCACGTCGGCGCGCGGGCGGGGGTCCCAGAAGTAGGAATCGGCCATCAGCGGGCCCAGGTCCGCCTCCGTGCGCCCCAGCGCGATCCAGGTGGCGCTGCTCTCGTACGTGCGCCGGTCGCGCGGGCCCGTCCCCGCGCGCGCCACCAGCCCCGCGTCGCGCGCCAGCGCCGCCACCACCGGCTCCAGGTCCAGGTAGCGGTTGCTCACGTGAAAGACGATCAGCCCGCCCGGCGCCAGCCGGTCCAGGTACGTCCGCAGCGCCTCGCGCGTCATCAGGGGCACGGGG
>DASTNU010000828.1:0-2013 GCA_035720605.1 Longimicrobium sp.
AACCGGAAGGCGTCGTGGTACGCCTTCAACAACTCGCTGGACCTGTACGAGGTGGCGCCCAAACGCGAGCCGCCGCTGGCCCCGACCATCCCCGCCGTGCAGCGCAACAACAACGTGCTGGGCAGGGCCGACCGCGCCAGGCTCGACATCGATCCCGGCGAGCAGCGCATCGGCGGCGCCGACAGGGTGGGTCCCCAGATGATCGGCAGCTTCCAGGGCTATCCCGTCTCCCTGGGCAACCTGCAGACGGACGAGGCCGGGCGCCTGGTCTTCCTGGGCGGCTACGGCCTCTCCGACTCGCCCTCGCCGGCGAACCCCATCCAGAACTTCTCCAACAACAACGGCTGGTTCGACGACCAGAGCGACGGGTGGGTGAAGGCGCGGGTGACCCTGGCGGACGGGACGGTGATGGACGCGGAGCCCGGCTGGGTGTTCACCGGCCCGCCCGACTACGCGCCGGCCATCCAGCCGCTGATCACCATGTACGACCTGCTGCGCTCCGTGGCCGTGGACGCGGGGTGGATGAAGGCGCCGAAGCAGCCGTCGTTCACGCGGGACATCTGGCCCCTGCTGGACCGGCTGAGCCGGCTGCAGTGGGTGAGCGAATCCGCCAACCTGCAGTACGGCTGGCAGACGGAGCTCGATTTCCTGAATCCCGTGCTGCTGCAGAAGCTCTCCAGCACCTCGGCGGAGAGCCGCCCGGCGCGCGAGCGCATCTTCAACCAGCTGCGCAGCCCCATGTACGACATGCCGGGCGACCCGCCGGTCCCCTTCCAGTCGGCGGAACGGTCCGACCTGCGCCCGACGCCCTCGCCCACGGAGTACGAGCTCATCCCGTTCCAGCTGGGCGACGGCATCGACTATCCCGGCAGCCCCATGCAGTGGTTCGCCATCCCCAGGATGTACTACGAGATGATGCGCCAGTGGGCGAAGGGTGATTTCATCGACGACTGGACGGGGCGCCCGGTGCCCCCGGCGTCGCTGGAGGAGATCCCCCTGCAGGAGCAGCCGGACGCACTCACCCGCGCGGCGCTGGAGCCGGTGTTCGGCGGGGCGTTCCACCCCGGCGTGGAGCTCACCTGGCCGATGCGGCACGCGCGGCTGTACTCCGGTCCCTTCCGCCTGAAGCACTACGACGGCCCGGAGCCGGACGCCGACTACGGCTACCTGCTCACCCCCGAGATCGCGATGGCCAAGGACGGGCCGCTGAGCCAGAACCACCCCGGCTACCTGACGCGGTGGATGGGGCTCCCCTGGCAGTCGGACGCGGCCAGCTGCCAGAACGTGTACCTGCCGCAGGACTTTCCCATCCCGGTGTGGTGGCCGTCCAACCTCCCCATCGACGTGCTGCCCAAGGAGTACTACGAGCGGCTGGTGAGCCCGGACACGCCCATGCACCAGCGCCGCCGCTTCTTCGACTCGCGGCTGAGCTGGAGCCGCGGGGTGGGCGCGGTGGGGTACCACGCGGCGGGCGGCTACTCGCAGGCGATGATCCACATGGTCAACGACTGGTCGCAGATGGGGATCCTGTCCGAGCGCCCCGCGCCGCGGCACGCCGGGCTGGACGTGCCCCCGGAGATGTACGTGGAGCTGGAGCGCGGCGAGCTGACGGGCTGATGGCGATGCGGGACGCCGCGATGGACGTCGCCGTCCTGGGCGCGGGGACGGCGGGCGCCGTCGCCGCGCTGCTGCTGGCGCGCGCGGGGTGCGCGGTCACGCTGTACGAACGCCGCGCCGCCCCGCCGCCGTTCAAGATCGGCGAGGGGCTGCCGCCCACCATCCACCCCCTGCTGGCGCGGCTGCGCCTGCTGGACCACGTGCGCCGGGGCCCGCACACGCCCGCGTACGCCAACCGCTCCGCGTGGGGCTCGGACGCCGTCCGCGACGACGACTTCATCCGCCATCCCCACGGCCACGGCTTTCACCTGGACCGCGTCGCCTTCGATGCGATGCTGCTCTCGCTCGCCGTGCGCGCCGGCGCGCGGATCGAGCGGCCCGCGCACGTCGCCGGAC
>DASTNU010000829.1:0-2342 GCA_035720605.1 Longimicrobium sp.
TGGCGTTCACCGAGGGCGAGGGCGAGGCGCTCGTCATCCCCGTGGGCGCCCCCCCGCTGCGCTTCACCGAGCGCTTCCGCTGCCCGGACCACCCGGAGATCGAGTTCCTCAACCCCACCCCGCAGCTCTTCTCGTTCAACAACCCGTACGGCTCGTGTCCCGAGTGCACGGGGTTCGGCGCGGTGCTGCGCCTGGACGACTCGCTCATCGTCCCCAACCCCTCGCGCTCGCTCAGCGAGGGCGCGGTGGACCCGTGGAGCAAGCCGCGCTACGACACGCGCCGCGCGAAGCTGGCGCAGTTCGCGACCAGGCAGGGCGTCTCCATCGACGCGCCCTGGGGCGAGCTGCCGGAGGCGTTCCGCCACGCGGTGCTCCACGGCGCGCGCGGCTTCCAGGGCGTCTACTCCTTCTTCGAGGACCTGGAGGAGAAGCGCTACAAGCAGTACATCCGCGTCTTCATCCGCCAGTACCAGAGGGCGCAGGACTGCCCGACCTGCCTGGGCGCGCGCCTTCGCGCCGAGGCGCTGCGGGTGCGGGTGGGCGGGCGCGACATCGCCGAGGTCTCCGCGCTCCCGCTGGGCCGGCTGATGCCCTGGCTGCGGGCGATGCGCGACGGGGCGACGGGCCCGGAGTGCCCGGATCCGCCGCTGACCGAACAGGAGCGGGGGATCGCGGACAGCATCCTCAAGGAGCTGGACTCGCGCGTCGGCTTCCTCTGCGACGTGGGGCTGGGATACCTGACGCTGGACCGGCAGACGCGCTCGCTCAGCGGCGGCGAGGCGCAGCGCATCACCCTGGCCAACGCGCTGGGGTCGCGGCTGGTGGACACGCTGTACGTCCTGGACGAGCCGACCATCGGCCTGCACCCCGCGGACAACGACCGCCTGCTGCGCCTGCTGGTGCGCCTGCGCGAGCACGGCAACACGGTGATCGTGGTGGAGCACGACCCCGAGGCCATGCGGCTGGCGGACCACCTGGTGGAGCTGGGGCCGGGGAGCGGCGAGCTGGGCGGGCGGCTGATGTTCCAGGGGACGCTGCAGGAGATGCTGGCCGCCGACACGCTGACCGGAAAGTACCTCTCCGGCCGCGAGCGGATCGAGATCCCCGCGCGCCGCCGGCCGGTGGACGGACCGAAGCTGCGGCTGGAGGGGGCGCGCGAGCACAACCTCAAGGGCGACGCCGCGGTCTTTCCCCTGGGCGCCCTCACCGTGGTGACGGGCGTCAGCGGGTCGGGCAAGAGCACGCTGGTGCACGACGTCCTGTACCGCGCCGTGGAGCGCGAGCTTTCCGGCGGCGAGACCAGCGCCAAGCGCCACCTGGGGGAGATGGTGGGCGCCTTCGACCGGCTGAGCGGCGTCGGCCTGCTGCGCGAGGTGGTGCTGGTGGACCAGTCGCCCATCGGCCGCACGCCGCGCTCCAACCCGGTCACCTACATCAAGGCGTACGACGAGGTGCGGCGCATCTTCGCCAGCCTGCCGGACAGCAAGCGGCTGGGGTTCGGGCCGGGGCACTTCTCCTTCAACGTCACCGGCGGCCGCTGCGAGGCGTGCAAGGGCGAGGGGCAGGTGCAGGTGGAGATGGTGTTCATGGCCGACGTCTTCGTTCCCTGCGAGGTGTGCGGCGGCGCGCGATTCCGCCCGGAGGTGCTGCAGGCTCGCTACAAGGGCCGCAGCATCCGCGACGTGCTGGAGATGACGGTGGACGAATCCATCCGCTTCTTTCTGCACGAGGACCGGCTGGGCGAGGTGCTGTGGCACCTGCAGCAGGTGGGGCTGGGCTACCTGCGCCTGGGCCAGCCCGCGCCCACCCTCAGCGGCGGCGAGGCGCAGCGCATCAAGGTGGCGCGCGAGCTGGCCATGGGGGCACGGCGGGGGGGGAAGAAGCTGTACATCCTGGACGAGCCCACCACCGGGCTGCACATGGACGACATCCGCAAGCTGCTGCGGGTGCTGGGCGACCTGACGGACGCGGGGCACACGGTGGTGCTCATCGAGCACAACCTGGACGTGATCAAGACGGCGGACTGGATCGTGGACCTGGGCCCCGGCGCCGGCCCCGACGGCGGCCGCGTGGTGGCGATGGGGCGGCCGGAGGAGGTGGCGCGCGTGGAGGGCTCGGTCACCGGCCAGTGGCTCGCGCCGCTGCTGGACGGCCGGCCGGCGGCGGCGTAGCGTCCGCCAGGCTCCGCGGGCGGCGAACGACCCCGACGGAAAAGAGGACGCAGAGAACGTCGATCCGTTCTCTGATACTTCCAGAACGAAGCAGCCGGAGCGAGGCTGAGGAGTCACATTCACCCTCAGCAACGGAGGCTCCGATGGTGATGCTTCACGCGATCGATCTTC
>DASTNU010000830.1:0-7905 GCA_035720605.1 Longimicrobium sp.
CGCTGCTGGCCGGCACCACCGGCCGCGTCCGCTTCGAGCCGCGCGGGCAGGTGCTCATCCTGGCGCCGTGGAACTATCCCTTCCAGCTCTGCTTCGGCCCGCTGGCGGCCGCGGTGGCGGCGGGGAACACCGTCATCGTGCGCTCGTCGGAAAAGGTGCCCGCCACGGGCGCCGCCATGGCGCGCATCGTCGCGGAGGCCTTTCCGGAGGACGAGGCCGGCGTCGTGGCCGGCGGCATCCCCACGGCGGAGGCGCTGCTGGAGCTGCCCTTCGACCACGTCTTCTTCACCGGCTCCACCGCCGTCGGCCGCAAGGTGATGCGCGCCGCGGCGGAGCACCTGGCGACGGTGACGCTGGAGCTGGGCGGCAAGTCGCCGGCGATCGTGGACCGCTCGGCGGACGTGGCGCAGGCGGCGGAGCGCATCGTCTGGGGCAAGTTCATGAACGCGGGGCAGACGTGCGTGGCTCCCGACTACGTGCTGGTGCACGACGCCGACCGCGAGGCGTTCGTGGCCGCCGCGCGCGCCGCCGTCGCCCGCATGTACGGCCCCGGCGAAGAGGGGCCGCGGACGAGCGACGACTTCGCGCGCATCGTGGACCGGCCGGCGTTCGACCGGCTGCGGGAGGCGCTGGAGCGGACGGTCGCGGAGGGCGCGCGGGTGGAGGCGGGGGGACGGATGGACGCGGACGAGCGGTACATCGCGCCCACCATCCTCACCGGCGTGCGGCCGGACGCGCCGCTGATGCGGGAGGAGATCTTCGGCCCCATCCTTCCCGTGCTCACCGTGCGCTCCACGGACGAGGCGACGGCGTTCGTCAACGCGCGTCCCAAGCCGCTGGCGCTCTACCTCTTCAGCCGGGACCGCGGGACGACGGAGCGCGTGCTGCGGGGGACGACGGCGGGCGGCACCATCGTCAACCACGTCAACTGCCACCTGGCCAACCCCGACCTCCCCTTCGGCGGCGTGGGCGAGAGCGGGCAGGGCAACTACCACGGGTTCGCGGGCTTCCGCGCCTTCAGCCACGAGCGGTCGGTGCTGCACGCCGGCAGGTGGAGCCTGGCGCCGCTCTACTATCCGCCCTTCGGCCCGCGGATGCGCCGCCTGGCCGGCCTGATGACGCGGATGCTGGCCCGCGGATGAGCGCTGGCGCCCGCGGAGGGGTGCTCATCCGCCCCGCGGTGGAGGCGGACGTGCCGCTGATCCTCCGCTTCATCCGCGAGCTGGCGGAGTACGAGCGGCTGGTGCACGAGGTGGTGGCGACGGAGGAGCGGCTGCGCGCGACGCTGTTCGGCGCGCGCCCCGCCGCGGAGGTGGTGATCGCGGAGGACGGCGGCGAGCCGCTGGGGTTCGCGCTCTTCTTCCACAACTACAGCACCTTCCTCGCGCAGCCGGGCATCTACCTGGAAGACCTGTACGTGCGGCCGGAGGCGCGGGGCCGCGGCATCGGGCGCGCGCTGCTGGCCCACCTGGCGCGCCTGGCGAGGGAGCGCGGCTGTGGCCGGCTGGAGTGGTGGGTGCTGGACTGGAACGAGTCCGCCATCCGCTTCTACCGCTCCCTGGGCGCGCAGCCGATGGACGACTGGACCGTCTTCCGCCTCACCGGCGACCCCCTCGCCCGCCTGGCGGACGAGGCGCCCCGCTGAGAACCCGGCAATCACAGGCTGCAACTGCATTGGCCTCACACGGAGTCAACGGAGTTGGCGGAAAAAGAACTCTGTTGACTCTGCTGACTCTGCGTGAGACGATTCTTTTCTGTGGATTCTCACGACAGCCGGAGGCCCGCCATGAAGCACTTCCCCGCCCTCCTGGCCCTCTGCCTCGCCGCGCTCGCCGCGCCGGCCGCGGCGCAGCCGGCGGAGCTCGCGCTGGCGCACGTCACCATCGTGGACGTGGAGAGCGGCGCGCTGCGCCCCGACCAGACGGTGCTCATCCGCGGCGGCCGCATCGCGTGGACGGGGCCCGCGGCGGAAGCGCGCGTCCCGGCGGGGGCGCGGGTGGTGGACGCGACGGGGCGCTACGCCATCCCGGGCCTGTGGGACATGCACGTGCACACCTCGCGCGAGGGGCGGGCGCTGCACTTCTGGCCGCAGTTCCTGGCGTACGGCGTCACCGGCGTGCGCGAGATGGGGAGCTACCTGGACTCGCTGCAGTACTGGCGGGCGCGGGCGCGGCAGCCGGGCTCCGGCGCGCCGCGCATCGTGTACTCCAGCCCCATGCTGGACGGCAACCCGCCCAGCTGGCGGCACGGCTACGGCGTGGCGGATTCCGCCGCCGCCGTCGTCGCCGTGGACAGCATGGCGGCGCTGGGCTTCGATTTCCTCAAGGTGTACAACCGCCTTTCCCGCGACGCCTACTTCGCCATCGCGCGGCGGGCGCGGGAGCGCGGCATTCCCTTCGCCGGCCACGTTCCGAACGCGGTGACGCCGCTGGAGGCGAGCGACGCCGGCCAGCGCAGCATCGAGCACCTGGGCGACCGCCTGTTCATCGCCTGCCTCCCCGGCGGAAAGCCGCTGTTCGACGCCTTTCTCGCCGCGCGCGCCTCCGGCGCTTCGCCGGATTCCACGCAGGCGCTCTTCCGCCGCCTGACCGAGCTCGCGCTGGCCGGACCCGACGCCGCCGCCTGCCGGCCGATGTTCGACCGCTTCGCGGCGAACGGCACCTGGCTCACGCCCACGCTGACGGTGCACCGCGGCCAGCACCCCTCCGACGAGCTGGCGGCGGACTCGCGGCTGCGCTTCGTGCCGCCGGTGCTGGCGCAGCGCTGGGCGAGCGGGCGGGATTCGGGCGAGGAGGCGGAGATGGAGCGCCGCATCGCCCAGCAGATGGCGCGGCTGGTGGGGTTGGCGCAGGAGGCGGGCGTGGGCATCCTGGCCGGCACGGACGCCAGCGACGAGCCGTACGTCTTCGCCGGCTCCGGGGTGCACGACGAGCTGGCGCTGCTGGTGGATGCGGGCCTCACGCCGCTGCAGGCGCTGCGGGCGGCGACGCTCAGCCCCGCGCGCTACCTGGGCGCGGCGGACTCGATGGGGACGGTGGCGGCGGGACGCGTGGCGGACCTGGTGCTGCTGGACGCCAACCCGCTGGACGACATCCGCAACACCGTGCGCATCTTTGCCGTGGTGCACGCCGGCCGCCTGATCGACGCCGCCGAGCGCGAGCGCCTGCTGCGCCTGGCCGAGCAGGAAGCCGCCCGCGCCGCCACCGCCCCGCCCGCGCGCCAGGACTGAAAGAGATTGGCCTCGTTCACTCCGCGGGCGAGGCCAGCCGCAGCAGCTCGTCGTGCACTCGTCCGTTGCTGGCGGCGATGCCGTGCCAGTGGGGCTCGGGCTGGTTGAAGGCGGGCGCCGCGCCGTCCAGCCGCGTGGCGCGGCCGCCCGCCTCCTGCACGATCACCACGGCCGCGCACACGTCCCACTCCGCCTTGGGCCCGCGCGAGACGAACGCCTCCGCCCCGCCCTCCGCCACGCGGCACATCTTGTACGCCGTGCTCCCCAGCGGCTCCACGCTCCACGCCGCGTGAAAGGCGTCGAGCTCCCCCCGCTTCATCTCCCAGCGCGACGCCACGATGCGCGGCTCGCCCTCGGTGCCGACGCCGGAGACGCGGATCGGCGCGCCGTCGCGAAAGGCGCCGCCCCCCGCCGCCGCGTGGTAGACCTCGCCCGTCACGGGGTTGTGCACCACGCCCGCGACGGCCCGCCCGCGGTCCACCAGCCCCACGCACACCGCGAACTCCGGCCGCCCCGCCACGAACGAGTTGGTGCCGTCGATGGGATCCACCACCCACAGCCGCTCGCGCCGCAGCCGCTCCGGCGAATCCGCCGTCTCCTCGGAGAGCCAGCCGTACTCCGGCCGCTCGCCAAGGAGGGTGCGGTGGAGGATGCGGTCGGCCGCCAGGTCCGCCTCCGTCACCGGCTGGTCGGCGGACTTGAAGCGCACCTCCTGCTCCACGCGAAACGCGCGCATGATGGCCTCCCCCGCCGCCCGCGCGGCCCGGATCGCCAGCTCCAGCTCAGCTTGATACGGAGTGGTCACTCAGGATTTCTGGAGAGGGACACGAATCATGGTTCCCGCGGGGATGGCAAGTGAATTGAATTCGCCGCAACAACGACACACTGTCCGCCATTCGCGGACACCACCGGACACCGGCTACCGGGATAATCAGGGCTCCCGATCCGGGCGTCTCTCCTCGTCTGGGTCGACCGGACGCAACCCGAAGGAGCGCTCCAGAAGAAACAGAACCTCGCTGTTCAGGCTCCGCCGATTTGCTTTCGCACTGCGGCGAAGATGATCCAGAAGCTCGTCGGGCACATCGTCAAGGGTGAGATCGGCCATCGCACCTTCTCCGTTTGGCGTGACGTTCATCCCAGGCAGTTGAAGCCCCGCGCAGTTTGCGGGGCTTTCCGCTGTCGTTGCCGCGGCTTTAGCCGCCCGGGGAAGAGACCAGCGTCATGCCGCTCACCCACCCCGCCGCGGCTGGTTCTTCCACCCCACGGCCCGCGTGGCGCGGGGGTGCACGTCCAGGCGGCGGGCCCAGGCGCGGAACTCCGGGCCGTGGTCCGGCTTCTTCCCCTCCGCGTGCTGCCAGAGGTGGATCATCTCGTGGCGAAGCGTGTGCTCCGCCTCGCCGGGGTGGGCGTGGGTCAGCAGGCGGCGCGAGATCACGATCTCCACCGGGTGCGACGAGAAGTGCCCGTTGCGCCGCCGCATCTGCCCGCTCAGATAGAGCGGCACCTCGGGCAGCGCGCCGCCGAAATACGCCGCGTTCACCCGGCGGAACTCGTCGCGCAGCCGCTCCAGGTGCCGCTCGTCGCCCGGAAGCACCCGGCGCCGGCGCGGCCTCCGCGGCCCCGCGCTCACCGCGGCCGGGGGGATCTGCGCGATGAAGCCGCGGACGACCGCCTTGGCCCGGGCGCGGGTGCGCGAATCGCGCGCGCTGAACAGCCGCGCGACGGCGACCAGCACGTCGCGCGGCGCGGAGGCGAACGCCTCGTTCAGCCGCAGCGCGCGCCCCCGCTCCGCCACCGACGCCATGATGCGCCGGTTGCGCGTGTACACCACGCGGCGAACGTGCGGCGCGATCGGCGCCACCACCGCCAGCGTCTCCGCCTCCGTCCGCCCGAGCGGCTTCACCGGCCCGGGCGGCTCCGGCGCGGGCGCCGCGGCGGGTTCCTGCCGCGGCCGGGGAACCGGGTCCGTCCTCGGCGTAACCTTCGTACCCGGAGACGACTTCGGCCGGGGCCGCGGGGGCGGCACCCAGCCGAACAGGTCCAGCACCTCGTCCAGCAGGCTCACGCGGCGGCCACGGCGGGGGGACGTTCCGCGTGGCGGTACTCCACCTCGAAGCCCATCGCCCGGGGCACCGCCAGCAGCCGGTCCAGGTCCAGGTCGATGCGGGCGCCCGCCTTCTGCGTCACCTCGTCCTCGATCGGCAGGTCGAAGTCGTCCGCGCCGTACTCCAGCGCGCGGAAGGCGTCCTCGTTGAGCGTGAGGACGGAGGTGCGGACGTGCCGCACGTTGTCCAGGAAGATGCGGGAGAGCGCGATGTGCCTCCAGTACTCGCGCGGCGAGATCTCCCGCCCGCCGAACGCCGTGCCGTACGGCTTGTACGTCCAGCAGAGGAAGGAGAACAATCCGTCGAATCCCGCGCCGCGGCACTCGTCCTGGAAGTCGCGGGTGCGCCGCAGGTGCTCCAGCCGCTCGTCCAGCGTCTCGTCGAAGCCGATCACCATCGTGGCCGTGGTGCGCATCCCGGACTCGACGATGGCCTTCTGCGCCTCGAAGTATTCGCGGACCGTGTACTTGAACTTCGCGTGGCGCTTGCGGAAGTCCTCGGTGAGGATCTCCGAGCCGCCGCCGGTGACCCAGTGCACCCCCGCGTCGCGCAGCCTTGCCGCCGCGTCGTGGTAGCTGAGGTTGGCGCGGTCCGCCAGGAAGATGAACTCGGCGATGGTGAGCGCGTAGAACTCCACCCGGTCGCCGTACCGCTCGCGCACCGCGGCGAAGAGGTCCGCGTAGTAGTGCAGGGGCAGCTTCGGGTTGAACCCGCCGTTGAACGCGACCAGGTCGCCGCCGACGGCCAGCAGCTCGTCGATCTTGGCGAACACGTCCTCGCGGGTGAGTACGTACCCCCCCGCCTGGTTGGGAAGGACGTAGAAGGCGCAGTAGTCGCACTGCGCCACGCACACGTTGGTGTAGTTGATGATGCGCATCACCATGTAGGTGGCGCGGCGGGGCTGGTGGTAGCGCGCGCGCACCGTCCCCGCGAGGCGCTGCAGCTCCTCGTCGGAGGCGTGCTCCCACAGCAGGCGCGCGTCCTCCGTGGAGATGCGCCCGCCCGCCTGCACCTTCGCCGCCACCTCGCCGAGCGCGCCCTGCACGCCCGCGTCCGGTTCCGTCGTCAGCACCGTTGCTCCCTTGCTCGCGTGACGGGTGGAATTTCGCCGCCGGGCGTGGGTGAGTCAACGGCCGGGTTGGTCGGGGTGAAGGGGTGAAGGGGTGAAGGGAGACCGGATGGGAACAGTGTCGCGCTTCGCGCGGGGCCCTCACCCCCGGCCCCTCCCCCGCAAACTGCGCGGGAGAGGGGAGAACCCATCCCCCCACACGAACCTGTCATTCCGAAGGAGGCGCCCACGCGGTCTTGCCCGTTGCTGGGTGCGTGGCGCCGACTGAGGAATCTACCGTCCGAACCTGCTGGCCCGACCCGCCGCTGTGAACCGTCTGTCCATGCAGTCCGCGCAGGCGGACTTCGTGACTTTCCAGCAGCGGTTTTCAACCGCCGGGCGCGGAGCTGTGGCCCGATGTGCAGGCCTCTCCCGACGCTTCGCGCGGGGCCCTCACCCCCGGCCCCCTCCCCCGCAAACTGCGCGGGAGAGGGGAGAACCCATCCCCCCACACGAACCTGTCATTCCGAAGGAGGCGCCCACGCGGTCTTGCCCGTCGCTGGATGCGTGGCGCCGACTGAGGAATCTACCATCCGAGCCTGGTGGCCCGACCCGCCGCCGCGAACCGTCTGTCCATGCAGTCCGCGCAGGCGGACTTCGTGACTTTCCAGCAGCGGTTTTCAACCGCCGGGCGCGGAGCTGTGGCCCGATGTGCAGGCATCTCCCGGGCATCTCCCGGGCATCTCCCGACGATTCGCCCGATCCACTCCACCTCGCATCGTCCGATTCGCCCGATCCACTCCGCCGCGATACATTGTGCCGTGCGCGCGGGCGGCTGATCGACGGCCCTGATCCCGGCGCAGCACCTCATCCTCCTCCGAACCACAGCGATGCGCTACAACATCGACGTTGCGCCCGGCGAGCTTGCCGGCCTGGTGGTGCAGGCCGCCGCCAACGCGGGCGAGCAGGGCTACTGGACCGGCCGCGAGCCCATCACGGACGACGCCGTGCGCCACATCATGCGCTTCCTGGGCCTGCTGCTCGCCGGCGACGACGACGTGAACCCGCGCGAGCTGGACGTCTTCAGCCAGGCCGTGCGCGGCGCCTCCGGCGGCGAGGCGTCACACGACGACCTGCGCGCCTCGGCGATGGAAACCGTGGAGCTGGCCAACGACCCCGACGCCCTGCACGCCTTTCTGGGCGAGACCCCCGCCTACCTGCACGCCATCGTGGCGATGGACCGCGAGCGCGGCACCCGCAACGCCAGCCAGGTGGTCACCGCGCTGGGCGGCCTGGGCCTGGCCGTCCTCACCGCCGACGGCCGCGCCGCGGAGGAGGAGGACAGCATCTTCACCACGCACCTGAACCACCTGCGTGGCGAGCTGGATGCCCAGGGCGTCGCGGAAGACTCGCCGGCGCCGGACGAGCCCCCTGCCCCCGAGCTGACGGTGAGCAGCGGCGACTAGCTCGGCCGAAACGGCGGAGAGATTGCATCGACGGGCACCGTGCGGGCGCAGGGTGCC
>DASTNU010000831.1:0-2324 GCA_035720605.1 Longimicrobium sp.
GGCTCGCCCGCATCGAACATCTCCTCCAGCGGGTGCCGGCGCGGCTGCTCGGTCGGGGCGAAGGAGCGGATCATCCCCTCCTTCTCCGCGTCCACGTGCGCGGCGCCCACCAGCACCCATCCCTCCTCGCCCCGCCGCAGGTCCACCACGCAGAGGTCGGCGAGCGCGGGAACGGCCAGCCGCGCCAGCTGGGCCAGCGTGGTGCAGGTGTCGAACGACGAGGCCAGGACGCGGCTCGCCTCAGCCAGGAACGCCGCACGCCGCTCGCCGCGCTCGGCCGCCTCGCGGGCGTCGCGCTGGCGCAGGTACAGCGTGCGCGTCTCCAGCAGGTTGTGCACGCGCAGCAGCACCTCCACCACGTCGAAGGGCTTGGTGAGGAAGTCGCGCGCGCCGCCGGAAAGGGCCCGCTCGCGCGCCTCCGTGGCCACGTCGGCGGTGAGCACCAGCACCGGCAGGTAGTCCCCCGGGGCAACGTGGGCCTGCAGCTCCGCCAGCACGGTGAAGCCGTCCTTGTAGGGCATGTGCAGGTCCAGCAGCACCAGGTCCGGCCGGTGCGCGTCCACCAGGGTGAGCACCTCGCGCGAATCCGCGGTGCGGATGAGCGACTCGTATCCCTCGGCGCGGAGGAAGCCCTCCAGCAGGTCGAGGTTGGCCTCCTCGTCGTCCACCAGCAGGATGGAGCAGGAGGTGAGGGGCTCGGTCATCATCGCGGGAGCGGTGGTTGGGGTTCCTGCGCGGGGTCCGCATCGGACGGATGAATGATGCTCATTCCGCCCCGTCGTCCACATGGGAAAGATGACCCATCCACCCTTCCGATCCTAGGAAAAAGAACTGCACTCACGAAGAGTAGCAGAGAGGCAGAGCAGCAGGGATGGGTATCCTCTACTGGTCTGCCTCTCGGTTGTCCGCTGGAAACCCTTCACCCCACCTACGCCGCGACCGGCTCGGGGAGCAGGCGGTCGATGGTGGTGAGGAACTCGTCCACGTCCAGCGGCTTCGTCAGGTACGCGTCCGCCCCCTGCGTGCGCAGCCGGTGGATGGTGCGCGGGGTGGCGTCGGCGCTGATCACCACCACCGGGATGCCGGCGGTGCGCGGGTCGCCGCGCAGGGAGCGCAGCACCTCGTCGCCGCGCACGTCGGGAAGGTGCAGGTCCAGCAGCACCACGTCGGGCGAGTGCTGCCGCGCCAGCTCCATCCCCAGCCGCCCCTGCAGCGCGGGGAGCGTCTTCCACCCGGGGCGCGAGGCCAGGATGCTCTCCACCAGGCTCAGGTTGGCCAGGTTGTCCTCCACGTACAGCAGCGTCACCGGCGCGCGCCGCGGCTCCAGCGGCTCCGCCGCCTGCGCGGCGGGCAGCTCCAGCCCCTCCGCCGGGTCGCGGCTGGGGAGCAGCTCCACCGCGAAGGTGCTTCCCTCCGGCCCCGTGCTCTCCAGCTCCAGCGCGCCGCCCATCGCCTCCACCAGCCGCTGGGAAAGGGTGAGCCCCAGCCCCGTCCCCTCCACCTCGCTGTGCTCCGCCCCCAGCCGCGCGAAGGGGACGAAGAGCTGGTCGCGGTTCTCCTCGGGAATGCCGCGCCCCGTGTCCGTCACCCGCACCCGCACCGCGCCGCCGGCGTCCGTCTCCACCTCCGCGGCCAGCCGCACCTCGCCGCCCCGGCGGTTGTACTTGATGGCGTTGGAGATGAGGTTCAGCAGCACCTGCACCAGCCGCTGCCGGTCCGCGCGGACGAAGAGCCCGTCGTCGGGGAGCGGCCCGGCGCTCAGGGTGATGCCGTCCTGGGCCGCCAGCGGACGCGCCAGCACCAGCGCCTCCTGCAGCACCGCGCCCAGGTGCACCGGCTCCAGCGAAAGCTGCTGCCGCCCGCTCTCGATGCGGGCGATGTCCAGCACCTCGTTGATCAGCCGCAGCAGGTGCCGCCCCGCCGTGAGGATGTGCCCCACCCCGCGCTGCTGGTCCGCCGGCAGCCCCGCGCGCTCCAGCAGCTGCGCGAAGCCCAGGATGGAGTTCATGGGGGTGCGCAGCTCGTGGCTCATCCGCGACAGGAACTCGCTCTTGGCGCGGTTGGCGCGCTCCGCGTCGGCGGTGGCGCGGCGCAGCGCCTCTTCGGCCAGCCGCCGCTCCGTCACGTCGCGCACGTTGGCCACCAGCCCCTCGTCCGGCGAATCCGGCGAGAGCGTCTGCCCGAACGCCTCGTGGTAGTGCCAGGTGCCGTCCCTGTGCAGGAACCGGTACTCCGCGTGGCCGGTGTACCCCGGGTTGCCGAAGGCCCCGGCCAGCTCGCGGGCGGTCGCCTCCACGTCGTCGGGGTGGATGAACTCGAAGGCG
>DASTNU010000832.1:0-4577 GCA_035720605.1 Longimicrobium sp.
TCGGGGTCGAAGCCGCGGTAGTCCGTCCAGGTGGCCAGGTTGGTCCCGGTGACGTAGACGCGCGCCCGGCTGAAGCCGCGCGTCCGCACCCAGCGGTCGGGGACGGCGTACGCCAGCGTCAGCGTCCGCAGCCGCAGGTAGCTCCCGTCCTCCAGGATCAGGTCGTTGTAGTCCGTGGTCCCCGCGCCCACCGTGTTCACCCCGAAGCGCGGGTAGCGCGCGTCCGGGTTCTGCGGCGTCCAGCGGTCGGTGTAGCGCTCGCGGATCACGTTGGTGGCCAGGTCGCCGCCGGTGAGCCGCCACAGGTTCAGGTTCAGCACCTCGTTGCCGAAGCTCCCCGTCAGCAGCCCGCTCAGCTCGAAGCCGCGCCACGCCACCGTGTTCTGCCAGCCGATGGTGAAGTCCGGGTGCGGGGAGCCGATGACGGTGCGGTCGGCGGTGGTGATGGAGTCGTTGCCGTCCACGTCCACGAAGAGCACGTCGCCGGGGCGGTACGGCGCGTTGGTGACGCGGTTGACGACGTGGGAGAGCGACGCCGCGTGCGCGCTGTCGCGGACGATGCCTGCCGTCCGGTATCCCACGAAGACGCCGATCGGCTCGCCCAGGCGGACGACGGTGCCGCCGAGCTTGAAGTCGTCGCTGATGGTGGCGGCGCGGATCTCGTCGTCGCCGCCCAGGTCCACCACCTCGTTGCGGTTGCGGGCGAAGTTGAACGACGTCCGCCACCCCACCCGCCGCCCCTCGTCGTCCCCCCGCAGCACGTCCACGTCCACCGACAGCTCCACGCCGCGGTTCTCCACCGATCCCGCGTTCAGCAGCCCCCGCGCGAAGCCGCTCTCGGAGGGCAGGTCGACGAGCAGGAGCAGGTCGTCGGTGCGCTTGTGGTACCAGTCCGCCGTGAAGAGCACGCGCTCCCCGAGCGCCAGGTCCACGCCCAGGTCCAGCTGCGTGGTGGCCTCCCAGGTGAGCTCGTCGTTGGCGATGCCGATGGGGTAGTAGCCGCTCACCACCGTCCCGCCGAAGGAGTACGTGGTGCTGGTGAGGCGGGCCAGCGACTGGTAGGGGCGGATCCCCGGGTTCCCCGCCACGCCGTACGAGGCGCGCAGCTTCAGCTCGTCGATCATGCCGAAGCGGTCCATGAACGGCTCGTCGGAGACGCGCCACGCCAGCGCGGCGCTGGGAAAGAAGCCCCACTTGTTGCCCGAGCCGAAGCGCGACGAGCCGTCGTAGCGCCCGGTGACCGTCAGGAGGTAGCGGTCCAGCAGGTTGTAGTTCAGGCGGCCCAGGAACGACTGCAGCACCCAGCGCTCGCGCTCGCTCGTGGGCCGGTCGAAGACGGAGGCGCTCTCGATGTCGTCGAAGGTGGTGATGTCGTTCACGAACCCAGTGGCGCCCATCCCCTGCCGCACCGTGCTGCTGCTCTGCCAGGTGTAGCCGCCCAGCAGCTCCACCTGGTGCGCGTCGCCGATCCGCCCGCCGTACGCGAGCGTGTTCTCGTTCAGGTAGCTGAGCACCTCGGCGCGGCCGCGGATGGCCTCGCCCCCGGCCTCCTCGCCGCGGCGGGTGGCGCGGGGGTAGTAGGTGTCGCGGAAGCGGGAGCTGAAGTCCGCGCCCAGCGACACGCGCCCGCGCAGCCCCGGCACCGGCGTCCACTCGCCGAAGGCGTTGCCCAGGATGCGGCTGTCGCCCAGCCGGTCGGTGACCTCGGCCGCCAGCGAGACGGGGTTGACCAGGTTGGACGCCTGCGCCGACGGCACGCCGACGAGCGGCAGGTCGCGCCCCTGGAAGGGATAGCGGCCGTCCGCCAGGCGCACGGGAAGGAAGGGGTACGCCTGGATGGCGGCGCCCACCGCCCCCGCGCGGGCGTTGCTCTCGCCCTCGGTGGGGATGAAGGAGCTGTTGACGCGGCTTCCGGTGAGGTTGGTGCCGAAGCGCAGGCGGGAGCCGACCGCCTGCTCCAGGTTGGCGCGGAGCGAGTAGCGCTCGAAGCCGGAGCCCAGCACCACGCCGGTCTGGTCGAAGTACCCGCCGGAGACCACGTAGCGCGTCACGTTGTCGCCCGTGGTGCCGCCGCTCACGCTGGCCTGGAGCCCGCGGACGGGCGCCTCGCGGAAGATCTCCTCCTGCCAGTCCGTCCCCGCGCCCAGCGTGTCCAGGAACGCCTGGCCGAAGACCGGCGTGCCGCCGGCATCGACCGAGGCCTCGTTCATCGCCTGCGCCAGCTCGCGCGAGTCCAGCAGCTCGTAGCGGTTGGCCACCGTCTGCATCCCGGTGAACGCCTCCACGCTCAGCTCCGGCCGCCCGGGCCGCCCGCGCCGCGTGGTGACGATCACCACGCCGTTGGCGCCGCGCGCGCCGTAGATGGCGGTGGCCGAGGCGTCCTTGAGCACCTGGATGGACTCGATGTCGCTGGGGTTGAGCGCCGCCAGCGGGTTGCTGGGCACGGTGGCCGTCACCCGCCCGCCGCTCCCCGGCGAGGCGGCCTCGGGGTCGTTCTCCACCGGGAAGCCGTCGATCACGTACAGCGGCTCGCTGCTGCCGCTGATGGAGCTGCTGCCGCGCACGCGGATGGAGATGCCGCCGCCCGGCGCGGCCGAGGCCTGGGTGACGTGCACCCCGGCCACGGTGCCCTGCAGCAGCTGGTCCATCGACTGCACCGGCGCGTCCCGCAGCGCCCCGGTGTTCACCGTCCCCACCGCGCCGGTGAGGTCGCGGCGCTGCTGCTCGCCGTAGCCCACCACCACCACGTCCTGCAGCAGCACGGCCTGCGAGGCCAGCGACAGGTTCAGCGTGGCCGTCTGCCCGGCGGCGACGGCGGCGGTGCGCTCCGCCGCCGCGTAGCCGATGCGCGTGGCGCGCAGGGTGCGGCTCCCCGCCGGCACGCCGGCGATGGAGAAGCGCCCGTCCGCGCGGGTGACGGCGCGCAGCTCCGTCCCCGCCACCGTCACCAGGGCGTCGGCCAGCGGCTGCAGGGTCGCCGCGTCGGTCACCGTGCCCTGCACCGTACCCGTCTGCGCCGCCAGGGCGGGGGCGGACAGCGCCGCGCAGAGGGCCGTCATCACCAGAGTCCATCTCATCCTGAGCTCTCCTGCAAGGGGAAAGAGCGTTCGTGAGACCGCGGATTTCAGCCGGGAACGGGGGCACGCGGGAGCGCGCGCCCGGAAAGCACGGGCGGAGGCCGCTGCCGCTCGGCGGAGCAGAACGCGAGCGGCGGGTTTGTTTCGATGCGGAACAATTGACGCACGACACGATCTCCCGTCCAGGGTCGACCATCATCTTCCGCTACCTTCTGAACTGCTTTGAGGCCCATCTTTTTAGTCCTCCAGCCGCGCCGGCTCCAGGCGCGGCACCATCAGGTGCATGATCAGCAGCGCGGTGACGTACGCCAGGCCGCAGACCATGAAGATGATGGAGTAGTTGTTGCCGGTCGCTTCCAGGATGCGCCCGGTGGCGCGCTGAAAGAGCACGCCCCCCATCGCCCCCGCGAAGCCGCCGATCCCCACGACGGAGGCCACGGCGCGGCGGGGAAACATGTCGCTGGCGGTCGTGAAGAGGTTGGCGCTCCACCACTGGTGGCTGGCCGCCGCCACGCTCACGATCGCCACCGCCATCCACAGGTTGGGCGCGTGCGGCGCCAGCATGGTCGGGACGATCAGGAGCGCCGCGATCAGCATCGCCGTCTTGCGGGCGGCGTTCACGCTCCACCCGCGCTTGATCAGCGCGCCCGACACGTATCCGCCCCCGACCGACCCCACGTCCGCCACCAGGTAGATGGCGACCAGGGGAAGGGTGAGCCCGGTGAGCTTCACCCCGAACTCGGCGTCCAGGAATTTCGGCAGCCAGTACAGGTAGAACCACCAGATGGGGTCCGTGAGGCACTTGCCGATGAAGAACGCCCACGTCTGGCGGTGCCGCAGCAGCCGGAGCCAGGGCACGGCCGTCGTCGGCTCCACCGGGTCGCTGCGGATGTACGCCAGCTCCGCCGCCGAGACGCGGTGGTGGCCCTCCGGCGAGCGGTAGAGGGGGAGCCAGAAGGCCAGCCAGACGAAGCCCAGCGCGCCGGTGGCGATGAACGCGGCCCGCCACCCCCAGGCGCCGGCGACGACCGGGACCATGATGGGCGCCACCACCGCCCCCACGTTGCTGCCGGCGTTGAAGATCCCCGTGGCGAACGCGCGCTCCTTGCGCGGGAACCACTCCGCGGTGGCCTTGATGGCGCCCGGGAAGTTGCCGGACTCTCCCAGTCCCAGCGCGCCGCGGGCCAGCGCGAAGCCCTGGGCGGTGCGCGCGAAGGCGTGCCCCATCGCCGCCAGGCTCCACGCCACGATGGCGAAGGCGAACCCCCTGCGCACGCCGATGCGGTCCAGCAGCCGTCCCATCCCCAGGAAGCCGAGCGCGTAGGCGAAGCTGAACCAGCTGACGATGTCGCCGTACTGCGTCTCCGTCCACCCGATCTCCCCCTGCAGCGTGGGGGCGAGGATCCCCAGCACCTGCCGGTCGACGTAGTTGATCGTCGTAGCCGCGAAGAGGAGCGCGCAGATCGTCCACCGGTAGCCGAAGCCCGGCGGCGATGCGAC
>DASTNU010000833.1:0-3236 GCA_035720605.1 Longimicrobium sp.
TCGACGGCACGCTCGAAGGCGCTGAACAGATCAGACATTTGCAGACTTGCCGTGGCCCAGTCAGGCACCGGGTCGCGCAGCACGACGAGGATGTCGTAGTCGCTCGACGCGCGAGGCCGGCCAGACACGCGGGAACCGTAGAACAGGATTCGCTCCACGGCGTCACCCGCGGCACCAAGAATCGTGTCCCTGATGCGTTCTGCAGTCCGCAGGTCCTGCTCGGTTGGCATCATCGTACTTCTCAGGTGTCCGTCCCGTCCAGTATAGCAAATCCCTCACCTGCGGGTCAATCCACCCCGAACTGGCGCAGGTGGTGGTCCAGGTGGCGCCAGGCGAGCACGCCCCACATCGGGCCGCTCAGGCTGCCGAAGGTGGGGTGCTCCGGCCACGCGCCGTCCGGCGTCCGCGCGCCGAAGCGGTCCATCGCGGCGCGCAGTGCGGCCAGGTCCTCGTCCCACGTCGCCGGAGCCCTGGCGAGGAACTCCGGGGCCGTCGGCGCGCCCTGCGGCCAGGGGAGCCAGTAGATGATCAGCCGCTTCAGCACCGGGTTCCTGAACGGCGTGTTCTTCGGCGCGCACTGCAACTCGCCGAGGGCAGCGCGCAGCTGGTCCGTCAGGTGGACGACCATCCGCCCCGCGTCCATCCTGCCCCAGCGCGGCGTGTGCTCCGGCGTCAGACGGTCCACGCGGGCGCGGATGGCCTCGCGAGCGGCCGGGTCGAAGAGGGTGGTGGGCACGGCGAGGCGAGGTGCGAGGGGGGCGGATCGGTGGCACGGCCGCCCGGACCCGGCACGGCGTCCGGGAGGAGTGCGCGCTACTGGACCTTCTGGATTCCCGACAGGCTGTCGGGACGAATGATGCGATTGCCGCGGCGGATCGGCGGGGGTGGACCGCCGGGGAGACGGCGGCCGGTCTGGGCCGAGGGCGGAGGTGGCGGCGGCGGACCGCCCGCGGAGGGCGGCACGGTGCCGCCGGCACCCGGCGGGCGCACTCCCCCCGGCTGCATGCCGCCCAGGCTGTCCAGCTTGAAGGCGATCTCCTCCCACGCCTTCGCGAGCGTCTCCGGGTCGCGCGACCGGGCACGCACCCACGCCTTCATCTGCCGCTCCGTCACCCCGTGCCGGCGCAGCACCTCCGCGCGGCGCGAGGCGGGGGCGTCGTCGCCCAGCAACCGCACCGCCACGTTGGCGCGGACGAACTTCTCGCGCGGCATGACCTCCGCCGGCGCGCCCCCGCCGCACGCGGCGAGCGAGAGGACGGCGGTGCAGCAGAGGGCGGCGCGGCGGATCACTGTGGGTGCCGGCACGGAAACGTCGGGATCACGGGGAACGTGCTGCCTGGGATTGGAGCGTACCCGCGCCGTCCGCGCGTGTCAAGCCGCCGCGTTGCGCGCACCGGGGCCGCCGGATAGCTTCGCACGGTCATCCATCCACCCCACCGGACACATCGGCATGGCACGCCCGAATTTTCGCAGATCCATCCCCCGCGCGGCGGTGGCGGCGTTCCTCGCGCAGCTGGCGCTGGCGCAGGCGCCGGCCGCACAGCAGGCGCCCCCGTCGCCCGCCGACGTGCTGGGCTACCCGCTCGGCGAGCGC
This sequence comes from Longimicrobium sp., assembly GCA_035720605.1. Lineage (GTDB taxonomy): Bacteria > Gemmatimonadota > Gemmatimonadetes > Longimicrobiales > Longimicrobiaceae > Longimicrobium. The sequence continues at coordinate 1,595 of DASTNU010000833.1, forward strand.
TTTACCCCCTACGCCGGCGTGCAGCGCTACGCCCGCGCCCTGGCGGAGGCGTCGCCGCTGGTGGAGTACACCACCTACGGCGCCACGCCGGAGGGGCGCGAGCTCATCCAGCTGGTGATCGCCACCCCGGAGAACCACGCGCGGCTGGGCCAGATCCTGGCCGCCAACGCCGAGCTGGCGCGGCCGGAGACCAGCGCCGAGCGCGCGCGCCAGATCGCCGCCGGCAATCCCGCCGTGGTCTACTTCAGCTACGGCGTGCACGGCAACGAGAGCTCGTCCAGCGAGGCGGCGCTGTACACCGCGTGGGACCTGGCCCGCAACGCGCCGGAGGTGCGCGGCGTGCTGGATTCCCTCGTCGTCGTCATCGACCCCGCCACCAACCCCGACGGGCGGGACCGCTACGTCACCTGGTTCACCTCGGTGGTGGGCGCGGAGCCCAACGTGAACCCGCAGGCGCGCGAGCACCGCGAGCCGTGGCCAGGGGGCCGCTTCAACCACTACCTCTTCGACCTGAACCGCGACTGGAGCTGGGCCACCCAGCCCGAGACCCGCGCGCGGCTGGCCACGTGGTGGCGGTGGAACCCGCAGGTGCACGTGGACTTCCACGAGATGTTCTTCAACAGCAGCTACTTCTTCTTTCCCGCGGCGGAGCCCATCAACCCCATCTACCCGGCGCACATCCTGGAGTGGGGGCGGCGCTTCGGGCAGGGGAACGCGCGGGCCTTCGACCAGTTCGGCTGGGACTACTACACGGCGGAGGCGTTCGACCTCTTCTACCCCGGCTACGGCGACAGCTGGCCCAGCCTGACCGGCGCCGTGGGGATGACGTACGAGCAGGCCGGCCACGGCGCCGCGGGGATCGCCATCCAGCAGGAAAGCGGCGACACCCTCACCCTGCACGACCGCGCGCAGCACCACCGCACCAGCGGCCAGGCCACCCTGCGCACCGCGGCCGCCGGCAAGTCGCGGCTGCTGGCGGACTACGCCGCCGGCGCCCGCACCGCCGGGGAAGGGGAGGAGGACTTCCTCCTGGTCCCCGGCGACGACCCCACCCGCATCGAGGCGCTGGTGGCGCACCTGCGGCGGCAGGGGGTGGAGGTGGAGCGCGCCCAGGGCGGCTTTACCGCCGCGCGCGCCTCGGCATACGAGGGGTGGCCGGCGCGCACGCAGTTCCCCGCGGGGACGTACCGCGTCCGCGCCCGGCAGCCGCTGGGGCGGCTGGCCGTCACCCTGCTGCAGCGCGAGACGGAACTGCGGGCGGAGTTCTCGTACGACGTGAGCGCCTGGTCGCTGCCGTACGCGTACGGCGTGGCGGCGTACCGCGCGCCGGCCGGCGTGGGCGCGGGGTGGACGCCGGTGCCCGCGCCGCCGGAGCGCCCCGCGCGGCTGCAGGCCCCGGCGCCCGGCGTCGGCTACCTGGTGGCCCCGGGCGACGTCGCCTCGGGGCCCATGGTGCGCTTCCTGGCGGGCGGCGGACGCGCGCGCGTGCTGGGAAAGGCGTCCACCTTCGGCGGGCGGCAGTGGCCGGCGGGGACGTGGTTCATCCCCGCGCGCGGCAACGACAGCGTGCAGGGGCGGGTGACGGCTGCCGGCCTCGGCGCGCACGTGCGCCCGGTGGCCAGCGGGATGGCGGAGAGCGGCA
>DASTNU010000834.1:0-8691 GCA_035720605.1 Longimicrobium sp.
GCCGGACTCGTCGCACAGGTAGCGCAGCGCCTTCAGGAAGCCGGGGTTGACGGGCTTCACCCCGCCCTCGGCCTGGATGGGCTCGATGATGACGGCGGCGGCGCGGCCCCGCGCCAGCAGCCGGTCCACCTCGCCCACGTCGCCCACGTCGCAGAAGACGACACCGGGCATCAGCGGGCGGAACGGGTCCTGGTAGGCGGCGCGGTCCGTGGCGGCCAGCGCGCCCATCGTCCGGCCGTGGAAGCCGCCGCGAAAGGCGATGATCTCCGGCCTGTCGGGACCGGCCCAGCGGCGCGCGAACTTGATGGCGCCCTCGTTGGCCTCTGCCCCGCTGTTGCAGAAGAAGACGCGGTCCGCGAACGAGTTCGCCGCCAGCCACGCCGCCAGCTCCGCGGCCGGGCCGGTGCGGAACAGGTTGGAGGTGTGGATGATCCCCGCCTCCAGCGCGCCCCTGATGGCCGCGGCGACGTCGGGGTCGCCGTAGCCCAGCGCGTTGACGGCGATGCCGCTGGTGAAGTCCAGGTAGCGCCGCCCGTCCTCCGCGATGAGCGAGCACCCCTCTCCGCCCACGAACGCCGGGCCGGCGGGCTTGTAGACGCCCAGCAGGGCGGAAGCGGCCTGCGTGGTCTCGATGTCAGCAGCCGGCATGGGCGGGCTCCTCCTGTGTCTCGATGCGCGTTCCCGCGCCGTCGTCCGTCAGCATCCGCAGGTCGCCGATGCGCACCCGCGCCACCCCGGCCGCGCGCGCCCGCATGGCCGCGCGCAGCTTGGGGCGCATCCCCCCCGCGGCCTCGCCGCTCTCCAGCATCGCCTCCGCCGTATCGCGGTCGATGGTGGCCACCCACTCCCCGCCCGCCTTCACCGCCGGCACGTCGCTCACGAAGAGGAGCTCCGCCGCGCGCATGGCCGCGGCGACGCCGGCGGCGGCATCGTCCGCGTTCACGTTCAGCCCCTCGCCGTCGGCGCCGCGGGTGACGGGAGAGACCACCGGGGTGAGCCCCTGCGCCAGCCACCCGTTCAGCAGCGCCGTGCGCACCATCCTGATCTCCCCCGTGCGGCCCAGCGCGCCGCCGTGCAGCACCGCGCCGCGCAGCAGGCCGCCGTCCTCGCCGCTGATGCCGATGGCGTCCACGCCGGCGTCCAGCAGGGCGGCCACCCAGCGCTTGTTGACCCCGCCGCTCAGCACCATCCGCACGACCTCCAGCACCCGCGGGGTGGTGACGCGCAGCCCGTCGCGCCACTCCGGCTCGATCCCCAGCGCCCGCTGCAGCTCGCTGACGTCCTTCCCCCCGCCGTGGACGAGGACCGTGGGCGCGTGGGCGGCGGCGGCGGCACGGGCGACGTCGCGCATCCACCCGGCGTCGTCCGCCAGGTTGCCCCCCACCTTGACCACTCTCGCCCTCACGCCAGCCCCTCCGTCTCGTCCCAGCCGAACACCAGGTTCAGGTTCTGCACGGCCTGCCCGGCGGCGCCCTTGAGCAGGTTGTCGATGGCGGCGACCACGATCAGCATCGGCTGCGACAAGCCCTGCACGGGGGTGGTGCCGATGGCCACGCGGTTGGAGCCCACCACGTCCGCCAGCCCCGGCATCCGCTCCTCCATCACGCGGACGAAGGGCTCGGATGCATAATCATCCAGCCAGATCTCCGCGTCCTGCAGCGGCTGGCGCAGGGGGACGTAGAGGGTCTCCAGGATGCCGCGCTTCACCGGCAGCAGGTGCGGGGTGAAGACCAGCTCCGGCGCCGCCCCGTCCGCCAGTCCGGCGATCTGCGCGCGCATCTCGCACAGGTGGCGGTGGACGTTGCCCACGGCGTACGCGCTGAACCCCTCCGCCACCTCCGCGAACATCAGCTCCCGCTTCGGATTCCGACCCGCGCCGGTGACGCCCGACGCGGCGTTGACGATCACCGGCCCGGCGACCAGCCCGCGCCGCAGCAGGGGCGCCAGCGCCAGCAGCGCGGCGGTGGGATAGCACCCGGGGTTCGCCACCACCTCCGCCCCGGCGATGCGCTCCCGGTGCAGCTCGGGGAGCCCGTAGACGGCGTCGCGCAGCGCGGCCGGCGTGGCCGCGCTCGGCACGCGCAGGTCCGCGGAAAGGTCGATGGCCCGCGCGCCGGCGGCGCGGGCGCGCTCCATCCAGCGCGCGCTCTCGCCGTGGGGCAGGCAGCTGACCACGCAGTCGGCGCGCTCCAGCGGCGCGTCCTCCGCCCGCACCAGCGCGGGCCCCTCGACGCCGGGGATCACGTCGCCCAGCGCCCTTCCCGCATCCGACTCCGACGTCGCCCAGGCAATGCGCGCGCGGGGATGCCGGGCGATCAGCCGGGCCAGCTCCCGCCCGGTGTATCCGCCCGCCCCCAGAATCCCGATCCGCGCAGAAGCATAATTATTCATCACAGCGCAAACCTATACATATCCAGTCCCCAAGTCAAGACAGAGTCGATGCCAACCCTGCTTCCGGCCGTCGTTTACGGAGGGAGGCCGGCCCGGAGGCCGCGGAGAACGGGACGCGGGGGTGCAGAGAAGGAACCCCGGGTTTCCACCATGCTCCTGCTTCGTCCGCTGGCGGGACTCTGAGGAACCGCTTCTCTCGCGTCCCGGATTGCGCATGCAGCGACGTGGAATTCCCCGCTGCACCGGCCGGGAGTATCAACGTGACTGTCGTTTAATGACACATCTTGTGAATTTTAAAACGTACGATTACGTTGGACGCAGGCGGCGCGCGACGGCGCGTTGCGGAGGACACCCCTTCGGCAGGAGGAGCACCATGCGGGCTATCGCGAGACGGTTGGCGGGCGCGGCGGTGGTGATGGTGGCGGCCGGCTGCAGCGGCGACGGGGCGGACGGGGGCATCAGCCCCACCGGCCCGCTCTTCGTGGGAAACACGACCACGGTCACGGTGAGCTGCCCCACGCAGATGGAGACGGGCACCTCCGGCACCTGCAACGCGTTCGGCTACGACGGCAACGGCACGTACACCAACAGCAACGAGTCGTCGTGGAGCAGCAGCAACACGTCGGTGGCCACGGTGACGTCCACGGGCGGCATCTCGGCGGTGGGGACGGGGACCGCCACCATCTCCGCGGTCATCGACGGCATCTCGGGCGGCACCGGCGTGACGGTGGTGGCGTCGACGCTCACCGCCACCATCGGCGGCCCCGGCAGCGTGCGTCCGAACACCAACTGCTACTGGTGGGCGAACGCGTCCGGCGGCACGTCGCCGTACAGCTACTCGTGGACCGGCGGCTCCAACGGCAACCCGGCGGGCGCCGACTACTTCGCCCGCAGCCCCGGCTCCGGCTCGTTCCAGGTGACGGTCACGGTGACGGACGCCAACGGAGGCACCAAGTTCGTCTCCAAGAACGTCTCGGTCAGCTCCAGCGCCCCCATGTGCATGCTCTGACACGGCGCGGCCCCTGACGCACGGCGCCCCCCGGACGACGGACGTCCGGGGGGCGCTCTCGTCTTTCCCGTCGATCGATCCCGCTACCGCACGGCCGGGCTCGCCGCGCGGGCACCCTTCGTCACGAGGTAGAGGATGGCGGAGACGGCCAGCACGGCGCCCACCGTCAGCCACTCGTTGGCCTTGATGGAGGTCAGCAGGTAGGCGATGGCGCCCAGCGCCAGGAAGGGCACCACCGCGCCCCCCGGGACGCGGAAGGGAATGCCGCCCGCCTGCACGTTCCTGCGCCGCAGCTCCCACGCGGCCACGCAGCACGCCGCGTACAGCAGCAGCGTCGACAGGTTGGCCAGGATGGCCAGCCGCTCGAACCCGCTGGTGAGCGCCAGCGCCGCCGTGATCGCCACCTGCGTCCAGATGGCGACGTGCGGCGTGTGGTGGCGGCTGTGCACCGAGGCCAGCGCGCGCGGCAGGAACCCGTCGCGGCCCAGCGCGAACAGGGCGCGCGGCACCGCCAGCGTCATCCCGCCGATGTAGCCGAACATGGAGATGGAGGCGCCCGCCAGCAGCAGCGTGCGCCCGGCGGGCCCCAGCGCCTGCCCCGCGGCCTCCGCCAGCGGCGTGGGGTGCCCGGCCAGCGCGCCCCCCAGGATCCCCTGCGCCACCAGGTGGATGGCGATGTACAGCAGCGTGATGCCGGTCATCGCCAGGAAGATGGCGCGCGGGACGGTGCGGGCCACGTTCTTCACCTCGCCGCTGGGCACCAGCGCGCTCTCGATCCCCGCGAAGGCGAAGATCAGCACCGCGGAGGCGCGCGCCACCTCGCCCGTGGCGGGGGTATCCGCCCACGCCAGGTTCCCCGCGCGCACCGCGAAGCCGCCGACCAGCACCAGCAGCAGCAGGGGCAGGAGCTTGGCCACGGTGGCGACGGCGTTCACCGTGCTCCCCTGGCGGATCCCCGCCACGTTGATGGCCGCGTAGAACCCGAGGGCGGCGACGAGCAGGACGATGCGCGCGGTCCCCCCGCCGAGCGCCGGCACCAGCGCGCCGACCGAATCCGCGAAGAGCGTGGCGACGGCGGAGAGCGCGAACGTGCCGACCACCCAGAGCATCACCCCCGCCAGGAACCCGAGGAAGGGGCCGAACGCCACCTCCACGTACGCGTACGGCCCGCCGGTAAGGTCCACGCGGCTCCCCGCCTCCGCGAAGCAGAGGACGATGAGCCCCATCGCCACGGCGCACACCACGTATGCCAGCGGCGCCGCCGTGCCGAGCGACGTCGCCGCCGCAGAGGGGAGGCGGAAGATGCCGCCGCCCACGGTGATGTTGATGATCCCCGCGGCCAGCGCCCACACGCCCATCGCGCGGATGAGCCGTGCCTCGGACGCGGCGGTTGCCTGCTCCTGCATGTCGGTGGATTTCGGAAATGTGGATGAGGGGGAGGGATGCGGAAGCTTCGCGCGCGCGATGGTCGTGCGCAAGCGTCCTGATCCCGTGCGGCCGCCGTCATCCAGAGGAAGAACGCCTCGCGCGGGGTCGGAGGAGAAATCGGGCGCGGGTGCCGAAAACCCCTTCGTAGATCCTCGATGTTCCAGAAGGCCCCTATGACGACGACGACGGCCGCGCACCCGTTGGGGTGCGCGGCCGTCCTTACCGGCGCGAGCCGGGGGGTGCGTCGATCAGTAGCCGCGCACGGCCACCAGCGCGTCCAGCTGGTGCGCGGTTCCCGGCGACGCGGCCACCAGGCGGCTCCACACCTGGCCCGCGGTGAGGCCCGGGTTGTACGAGCGCACCAGCGCCGCAATCCCCGCCGCGTTCGCCGTGGACGACGACGTGCCGCCCTCGTACGAGGCGAGCGCGGAGTAGCCGCCCAGGGTGCACCGGGTGGAGGGGTAGGAGCTGCTGCAGCTCCCCGGCCACACGGTGCCGCCGCCGCTGAACGCCGCGATGTCCTCGTTGTTGTCGCGGTAGATCGAGGCGCCGTACTCGTTCACCCCGCCGACGCCCAGCACGTACGTGTAGCCCGCCGGGTAGTACGCCTGCCCGGACACGTTGCCGGTGGCCGCCATCGGCAGCACGTCGTAGGTGGTGTACGCACGGCTCAGCGCCGTCTGCACGCTCGAGCCGGAGTTGGTCGCGAAGCTCATCGAGATCACGTCCAGGCCGTTGTTCGCCGCCCAGTCGACCGCGATGGTGAAGTCGTCGTCCTCGATGCAGTCGCGGATCTCGGGACCGCCGCAGTTGTTGTTCGAGATCATGTACGTGTTGAAGAGGGTCTTCATGCTGTACACGATCGCCTGCGGGGCCATTCCCACGTAGCCGACGTTGTTGTCCAGCGCGCCCGCGAGCCCCGTCATCAGGGTGCCGTGGCCGTGGTCGTCACGCCACTCGCAGGCGCCGGTGCGCTGCGCCGTGGAGCCATCGCCACACCCCGGGTAGTCGTCCACGAACCCCAGCTTGTTCACGCCGTACGGGCCCACGTACGACTCGTCGGGGTCGGTGTTGTAGTAGGCATCGGCGGCGAGGCCGGTGTCCAGCACCCCGATCTTCACGCCCGAGCCGCGCGAGTAGTCCCACGCGCCCTCCACGTTGTGCAGCGTGTGCTTGATGTCGACCGGGTTGGTGCCGAGCGGACCGGCCAGGAGCGACACCGGGTGCCGCTGGTTTGCCTCGACCCAGTCCACGTTCGGGTTGTTGAGCAGGCTCCGCACCACGGCGTCGAGCGCCTGCTCGGGCACGCGCACCATCATCACCGGGAGCACCGCGCCCTCGGTGTAGGGGCGCAGGCCGTGCGCCGACAGAGCGGTCCTGACCGCCGCGCGCGCCTGCGTCTTCGGCTGGGCCACGCCCAGCGCGTGCCGGCGCCCGCCGCCCGCCGTGGCGCGGCCCAGGCCGATCTTCAGCCCGCCGCCGTTCTCCGCGAAGGCGCTGGCTCCCGGCGCGGCAAGGTCGGCGTCCTTCAGCCAGACGATCAGCTCGTTCTCGTTGCGCGCGGCGCGCACCGCCTGCGCGAAGGCGCGAGGGTCGTCGGTGATCACGTTCCCGGCCTGCGCGGGCACGGCCGAGGCCGCGGCGGAGAACGTCGGTGAAAGGGACTGCTCCTGGTCCGAACAGGCGGCCAGGGCGAGGGCGAGGGCACAGAAACCGGTCACGTTCCTGACAATCATGCTGTCTTTACCTGCGGGTGGGGTGAAGAGCGAAACCGCGCTCCCTGCGGTGCGTCAAAGGCGCACGTCGAGGCGCGACGGGGCGGCGTCCGCCACCCCGCCCGATGCCTTTCTGTAAACATTTGACGCCGAATTGCGCACAAAGGTCATCGCTCCCATACGTCTTGTCAACCCTCCCCCTGGGACGTGTACGGCAGGATACGCGCAGGTGAACGGAGAGAGATTTTGCTGGTGTTTCCAGGTGGAACGGAATGCGGTAGCAGCGATGTCGGCTGGACCCCAGCCTGCACCTCAGGGGAGGAGCACAGGTGGGCGGGTGTCCACTACGGGCCGTTTCTCGTGCGCGGAACGTGTGTGGCGGTTGTCGGGAGCCGTGGGCAGCAGCGCCACGGAGTCAACTGAGAACGTCCATCCCCCTACTCCGTTAACTCCGCTGACTCCGTGTGAGACCCCAATTGGTTTCCCTATGCGGCAGAGGACTTGCGGCGTCCGGCGGCGGGTCCGTTCGCCACGCATCCTTCCGATCCGATGATTCCACGCCACATCGCCGGGACGCTCGCCGCCGTCGTGCTCGCCGCGGCGCCGCGCGGGCTGGCCGCACAGGACACGATGCGCGTCGTCGGGCTGGACACGGTGACGGTGCGGGTGCTGGGCACGCCGCTGCCGCCGCTGCGGGCGCCCTTTCCGGTGTCCGTCGTCCGCGAGGAGGAGATCCGCCGCGGGCGGCCGGCGATGGCGCTGACCGACGCGCTGTCCGCGCTCCCCGGCGTGCAGGTGGACAACCGCTACAACTACGCGCTGGGCGAGCGCATCTCCGTGCGCGGGTTGGGCGCGCGGGCGCAGTTCGGCGTGCGGGGGGTGCGGGTGCTGGTGGACGGCATTCCCGCCACGCTCCCGGACGGGCAGACCACGCTCAACCACGTGGACCCCGCCGCGCTCGGCAGGGCGGAGGTGATCCGCGGACCCGCGTCGGCGCTGTACGGCAACGCATCCGGCGGGGTGATCCGCCTTTCCACCGCGCCCCCGCCGCTGGCGCCGCTGGCCTCCGAGCACCGCGTCCTCGCCGGCGGCGACGGCCTGCTGCGCCTGGAGACCAGCGCCGGCGGACGCGCCGGCCCCGCCGCGTACCGCGCCTACCTGTCGCGCCTTTCCTACGACGGCTACCGCGCCCACTCGTCCGCGGAGAACCTGAACGCCGGCGGCATGCTGCACCTGGCCCGCGGCGCGGACGAGGTGCGGCTCTCGTTCACCGCCGTGCGCTACGACGCGCTGAACCCCGGCTCGCTCAGCGACTCGCTGCTGCGGGTGGACCGCGGCGCCGCCTTCGCGCGCAACGTCCAGCAGCGCACGCGAGAGGAGGGGCGGCAGGCGCAGGCGGGGCTCTGGTGGCGCCATCCGGCCGGGAGCGGCGCGCTGGAGGTGGCGGCGTACGGGTTGATGCGCTCCATCGACAATCCCATCCCCAACGTGGTGATCGACCTGGACCGGCGCGTGGGCGGGGTGCGCGCGTCGTGGTCGATGGAGGCGGGGGCGCTGCGCTGGCTGGCGGGCGCGGAGGCGGAGGCGCAGCGCGACGACCGGCTCAACTTCGTGAACGAGGCGGGGGAGCGCGGCGCGCGCGTGCTGGACCAGCGGGAGCGGGTGACGTCCACCTCCGCCTTTGCACAGGGGACGGCCGCGCCGCTCCCGCGGCTGGAGGTGCTGGCCGCGGTGCGCTACGACCGCTTCCGCTTCTCCGTCGCCGACCGCCTGGTCTCCGCCGAAAACCCGGACGACAGCGGCGCGCGCAGCATGGACCGCGTGAGCCCGGCGCTGGGCGTTTCCTTCGCCGCCACGCCGGCCGTCTCGCTGTACGCCAACCTGGCGACCGCCTTCGAGACGCCGACCACCACGGAGCTCGCCAACCGTCCCACCGGCGCCGGCGGGTTCAACCCGGAGCTGCGGCCGCAGCGCACCGTCTCGGCGGAGGTGGGGGCGAAGGCGCGGCTGGCGGGGTGGATGTGGATGGAGGCCGCCGCCTACCGCGCCCGCGTGGAAGACGCGCTGATCCCGTTCGAGGTGGAGGGGGCGCCGGGGCGCGTCTTCTACCGCAACGCCGGCCAGGCGCGCCACCGCGGCATCGAGGCG
>DASTNU010000835.1:0-4694 GCA_035720605.1 Longimicrobium sp.
CGCCCAACGACCGCACGGACCCGTTCCGGCTGGAGGGCTCGGCGCGCGTGGCCTTCACGCCGCAGTCGCCGCTGGGGGACTGGACGGTGCTGGACGGCGGCTTTCGCGTGTCGAAGACGGAGGCAGCGTTCGACGGCGAATTCTCGCTCTTCCCCCCCGCCTTTCCCGTGCAGCTGGGCGGGCGCGCGGCGGGATACGTCAACGCCCAGCAGCTCTATCTCTCCGCTGGCGGCACGTTTCTCCTCCGCGATCTGCAGGGCCGGAGGGTGGTCTCGTTCGCGTCGCAGGTAATGCTGCGCGTGGGAAGCTGGGAGGTTGACGGACGGCCGCAGCCGCTGGCGGAGCTGCGCGCGATGGTGGAGATCTGCGGCGCCGAGGCGCGGCTGCTGGCGGAGGCGCGCGACGGACTGCTGCGCCTGGCCGGCGCCGCGACGCCCATCAGCGTCCTGGGCGGCGTGCTGACGATCACGGGCGGCGGGCCGGAGGGCGGGCCCGCGGCGCTGCTGGAGGTGGACCACGCTGGGCTGCGGCGCTTTCAGCTCACCGGCGCGGTGTCGCTGCTGGGGATCTCGTCCACCGCTGTGGAGGTGGCGTTCGATCGCGAGCTGCTGCGGTTCGCGCTGACGCACGACTTCGACATCGTGGGCGTGCACTCCCACATGGCGCTGGCGGTACGCTGGGTGCCGGACCGCTACCTGGCGGGGACGTCGGACTTTCAGGTGACGCTGGACCTGGGCGAGGTGCTCACGGCGCTGGTGCGCGACGTCCTGCGCCTGCCGTTCCCCACGCTGCGCATCGCCACCGGCATCCGGGTGGAGATCCTGGAGCTGCTGGTGGTGGAGGACTCGCGCAAGCCGGACGGCACGCCGCTGCCGGACTCCGGGGACCGCCGCCTGGCCCGCCACGACCAGCAGGTGGAGGCGTACCGTCGCCGCCGCGCGGAGCTACACGCGCAGGCGGACGCCTTTCTGCGCGACCTGGCGGACGGCATTCAGCAGGCGCGCCGGCAGCGGCTGGAGGGCGAGCGCCGGCTGGACGCGGCGCGCGCGGACCTGCGCGCGGCGGAGGCGAGGCTGGGGGAGGCGGAGGCCCAGGCGGAGCGCGCGCGGCTGGTGCTGGTCTCCGAGCCGGCGGACCTGGCGCTGGCGGAGTACCAGGCGCGGCTGGAGCGGGCGGTGGCCGCGGCCGCCGCTACCCGCGCACAGGTACAGGCGCTGCGCTCCGCCCTGGCGCAGGAGAAGGGACGCTTCGAGGCGGAGCTGAAGACGGTTCAGGCGCGGCTGGACGGCATCCAGGACGAGATGGACGCGCTGGAGGAGGGGCGCGCCTACGAGCGCCTGGACGCGCTGCGGTCGGAGCAGGTGCGGCTGAAGCGCGAGAAGGAGCTGTACCGCCGCAAGCTGCTGTCGCTGGCGGACGTGCAGGCCGAGCCCGCGCCCCGCACCGCGGACGACGACGTGGTCGCCGCCCGGCAGGCGGAGGAAAGCGCCGCCGGCTCCGCGGGCGCGGACCCGCCGCCGGCGCTGGACCTGCTGGATCGCGTGTGGGCCGCCACCGCCGAGGCGCACCAGCTGGCCGCCGCCGAGCCGCGCGAGCTTCCCAGGGTGGCCGTGGCGGAGCCGATGGAGGACGGGCCGTCGCGGTTCCTGCTGCGGATGCGGGCGTCGTTCACCTTCCTGGGCATCCCCGTAACCCTGCCGGAGATGACCTTTGTCCGCAGCAACCTGGGCACGCTATCGACCGAAGATGTGCTGACGCGCATCCCCGCGCTGCTGATGGACGAGGTGCGGCAGCAGACCCAGTCGGCTCTGCGCTCCGCGTTCGCATCGTTCGCGGACCTGGGGCGCTTCCTGGTGCGGCTGGTGTTCGACGCGGACTTCCGCGCCACCGTGCTGGGCGAGGAGGCGCGGAGCGTAGACACGGGGATGAGCGACACCGAGCTGTCGCGATTCCTGGACGATTTGGAGCGGCACTTTCCGCTTCCGCCGGAGCTGGACGAGTTCCGCCGCCGCGTGCACGACGCCGCCCGCGAGGTGGAGCGCGTGCTGCGCGAAGGCGCCCGTGCGATGGAGACGGTCGCCCGCAAGGTGCTCTCCTGGCTGGAATGGGCCCTCAACGACATCGCTCGCCTGCTCGGCTGATCTCCTGCAGCTGGCCGAGCCGGATGATGGGCTTGCCGTGCGGGGCCTGTGACGCAGAGTGGGAGGAGGTCCATCTTGCCCCTTCTTCAGGCCGGATGCGGTGACGGCCTCGTACGTGGACGTGCTGGCCGAGAACGACCCGGACCGGGTGTCCGAGTTGGCCGCGTTCGTGACGGATGACGCGATCCGGCTGGACTAGCCGACTTTACCGGCCGGAGGGAGCCAATCCGGTACTAGCCGACTTTATGGGGCAGCATGTGTGGAAACCCGCATGATTGCTGAATTGCTACTAGCCAACTTTATTTGTTGACCACACCTCTGCCTCCTCCTCAGCAGTTCGTCGTGCTGGCTCGCGCAGAGTGCGCGAGCCAGCCGTTTTCACACAGGAGCCCAGCATGCTCGAGAAAAGCGAGGTGGCGACGCGGCTCCCGGCTCAGGACCTGAACCGGGCGAGGGCGTTCTACGCGGAGAAGCTGGGATTGGCGCCCGTCGAGGAACGGCCTGGCGGACTTCGCTACCGCTGCGGAAACAGCTACTTCGTGGTGTTCGAGTCCGCCGGCGCCGCGTCGGGAACCCACACGCAGATGGGGTGGGAGGTCACGGACATCGAGGCCGTGGTCGCGGACCTGCGCGCCCGCGGCGTCGTTTTCGAGGAGTACGACCTGCCGGGGATCAGGACGGTGAAGGGCATCGCCACGATCGCCGGGAACTATCCCAGCAAGGGAGGGGTCGGCGAGAAGGGCGCGTGGTTCAGGGACAGCGAGGGAAACCTGATCGGGATCGGCCAGCCGGTGCGCTGAGGATGTGCAGGCGAGGGACTCGAAGGCAGCGACATTGTTCTGACGCTCCGTGCGGGGCGTGCGCCGAAGCTGGCGGCCCGCCGGCCGTGCTGTGCGGCGCCAGCGTGGACGAGCCGCGCAACCTGGCCAGGAGCGTGACGGTGAAGTAGCGGCCCGTTCGCGTCTGGCCGCAGCAGAGACGACGGCGCTGACGCTGGCCACAACCACCAAGGTCGACCAGTAGATCGTTGAGTGCCTCGCCCGCCCCCCCCCGCACTCTCCACTCTGCTCCGCCGTGGTACCGCCACGCTCCCGCCGTCCGAGCCACGGCCGGCACGCCGAGCACGCAACGAACCCTCCGGATGTCGGCCAGGACTCAGCGCACTCCGGCGCGGGTTCGACTCTCGGGGCGCAGCTGTGCCGAGGCCATGCGCGGCACGCAGCCTTGCCGGTGTCGCTTCTCGCGCAGCCGTCAGCCAGCCGCCCCGTCGATCTCCGCCGGGACGATTGCGGCGGTCTCCAGCGCCTGCAGGAACGCGGTCACCTGCTGCTCCAGCCGTTCCCAGTCCGTGTACTCGTAGTCGCGCGAGGCGTCGGTGCCGCCACCCTGCCGCGAGGCGATCCAGCGCATCAGCAGCTTCTTCACCCGGCCGTAGCGGCTGTACTTCAGCGCGCCGGCGGTGAGCCAGGTAACGTCGGGCCGCCACCCGGTCTCGCGGAAGAAGCGCTCCGCGCACGCGCCTGCCTGCGACTGGTGCGCGGCATCCATGAGCGCCGCGGTCAGGCTGACGGAGCAGAACGCGGTAGGGATCCGCCGCAGCGCCTCGCGGTTCTCGCGCGCGAAGCGGACGAGCTCCGCCTGATGGCGCCGCGCGTGCAGCGACCCGGCGATCACCGCCGCGTCGTACGGGTGCCCCACTGGCGGCGGGTGCGCTGCGCTGTTCCTCACCACGGCCGCGTGCCCGCGCGCTTCGGCGATCTCTGCCACGCGGTGGGCGATCTTGTGCGTCTGGCCTTCGGTGCTGCCGAAGACGATCAGGATCTGTGACATGCCTCGTTGTCCTCGTGGTGGGGCGCAGCGACCTCCGCTGCCTTCGCGAAGGCGCCCGGGCGCTACTGCATCGCCCCGCCGGACGCCTGCGGGGGCGGGACCGCCGTGGGGCCCGCCAGCCGCGGCCGCGAGAACCGCGCGGCGGACAGGCGGCGGATCCACTCCTCGCGCGCGGCTCCGTCCATCGACCCCTGCACCGAGTAGCTCAGGCGCGCCCACACGGTCTGCCCGGCCATCACCCGCCCGAGCTCGTGCTGGTCGGGGACGCCGGCGCAGTCCGCGATCCGCCACTCGTACAGCGCGCTGCGCTCGGACTGCTCCAGCATCGTCCATCGCAAACCGGGGCAGCGGGCCACCAGCCCCGCCCGCTCGTACCGCAGGGTCCCCGCGATCCCCGGGAAGGGTATTCCGCCGTAGGCGTAGCTCTCCACCGTGACGAGGCGCGTCCACGCCTCCCCATCCTCCGTGGCGGGCGCGTACCTGCGCAGGGACGCCATCTCGTCGGCCGCGTCTTCCCGGAGCACCCACTCGGCCGGGTCGAGCGCCATCTCCACCTCCTCGCGCAGGGCGGACGGCCGCGCCACGCTGGCGCACGAGGCCGCGAGCAGCAGCGCCGCGGCGGCCATTGCCGCCCGCGGCCCGAGGCCGGGATGCCTGGGTCCGGACATGCTCCCTCCTTTTCCCGGTCCCCTGCGCGCGCCGGGAGGCTTCCCGCCGTGCGAG